>JAQTOJ010000227.1 GCA_028713395.1 Dehalococcoidales bacterium
GGGAAACCTTCCTCTGCGTTTATTGGATATTACAGCAGGGTGATCCGGAGATACCCGTTTCCGAAATGGTTTACAAAGCCGCGACCGAAAAATGGCGGGAAACGTTACCCAAACCGCCCCGGCGCCCACGCTGGTTTAGAAGCAAGCGGCAATCCCAGCCGGAATTCCTGACGAACCCACCGGTGATACCGGAGAAGGCTGAGACCGCCCAAATCCTGCTACTGCTGCCGCCGGAACATCGCATAGCGGTGGCGTTGCACTTTATCGAGGGATTCGACTACCAGGCCATAGGGCGTATCACAGGAGACGCCGGGAAATCGATTGCGGAGACGATCTTCGAAGCGAAAACACTCTTCGTGAACAAGCTGAAAAATAACGAAACACCCTGTTTGGGGATGGAACCTTTGCTTTCGGGGTATGCGGACCGCGAGCTCGGACATGGAGATAAAAGCAGGGTAGAAAACCATACCAGAATCTGCCCGAAATGCCGGAACCGATTGGAAGAGTACACGAAATTACGGGAAAGACTGGCGGCGTTGTGGCGAACCACAGCGATTCCGGATAACCGGGAAGAAATCCTGACAGCTCTCAGGGAGATGCCGGCTCCAATTCTGCCGCAACCGGTAAAGGTAAAAAGACGCAGGCTGCATCCCGGATACGCCTTTGCGGCTGCCTTTTTGTTGGCGCTGCCGCTGTTATTGAATTCTGATAAAGTTATGCCGGTGAACCTGATACTAAGCCGAACACAGGCGGCTACTGCTGATGTGAATACATTTGTCGATACCAGTATGGATCCGCAAATATCTTACGGTTACATATTCGAATACGCCGGGAAAACAGCCCATCATATGAAAACTACAGGGAGCCCCGCAAGCAACTACGAAATAATAGTGATTGGAGATGACGTCTACATTACCGCGCCGACTATCGTCTCTTCTGACACTTCTTTTCTCAGCCAGGACCAGGCCAACTATTACCAGAACCTGTTCCCGCGATATCTGACGGTTTTAAAACGGGAGAACGATGCCATAATCGAAGGTTATGATTGCTACCACCTGACCTGGGATTTTGATATGGTGAAATATTTAGCCGATGTCCGGGCAAGGTATCAGGAAAAATACCCTGATAGCCTGGTGAACAGCATGGTCAACGGTTTCGTGGGTCAACAGATCAAGTGGGAAGCATGGATCAGCAAATCTGATAACTTGATCCGGCAAACCAGGCAAACCCGCAGCTCAAAGTACGGCCCGCTTTACACCAACACCAGCACATATTCACGGCTGAACGAGCCTATATCCATTTTACCCCCGCTATCAAGCAGCGGTGAATTATTACCGGGCTGGGGACACTACCAAAAGCAGAGCGGGGTGTTTGTGCAGGTGTCACCGTGAGGCTTTAGCGCCGAGCTGACACCAGCACGTGATGGGGTAAAGAATTTAACGCCCTCTGTATCTCCCTTCCGTATCAAGTCCCGATTCGTTGAGATTCATACGGGATCGGGATGGCGATGCAGTCGCGCATACGGGACAGGCGCTACAAGGGAGAGAGGGATTTTTGCAGATCTATCCACCGGAGATTGCTTCGTCCTTTCAGTCCTCGCAATGGGCATGGAGGACCGGGGCAATCAAAGGACTCCCAGCTATCGTAAATTGACCATTCACTCTCGTGAGACTATAATGAAGGTGGAGAGACTATCCCCTTTATTGTGAGGCTGAATTTTGCACGAGAAGTGTGGCGTCTTCGGAGTGTATTGTCCCGGCGCGGACGTTTCCAGATTGACCTTTTTCGCCCTCTTTGCCCTGCAACACCGCGGACAGGAGAGCGCCGGCATCGCAACCGCCGACGGCAGACATTTGCAACTCTACGGCGATATGGGGCTGGTTTCCCAGGTTTTCGATGAAAACGCTTTGAGCCAATTGACGGGGCATATCGCCATCGGACACAACCGCTATTCCACCACCGGCTCCAGCCGCAAGGTAAACGTGCAGCCGCTACTGGTGGGTTCCGGGAATAATATCCTGGCTCTGGCGCACAACGGCAATATCGTCAATTCCCAGCTTTTGTTCCGCGAACTATGCGAGGCGGGTTATATTTTTCATACCACTACCGATTCCGAGATCATCGCGCACCTGATACTCTCCGCGCCGGCGACCAGTTGGGAAGACCGGCTGCGCTACGCCATGCACCGCTTGCAGGGCGCTTTCAGTTTGACGATCCTGACACGGGATAGCCTGTACGCCGTCCGTGACCCCTGGGGGGTGCGGCCGTTGTGTCTGGGTAAATTGAACGGCGGCTATGTGGTGGCATCGGAGAGCTGCGCCCTCGACCATATCGGCGCCACGCTGATCAGAGATGTCGAGCCTGGAGAAATTCTGAAAATAGATGCCAACGGCGTGGAGAGCTACAAGGAACCGGTCACCCGCCGCGCGTTGTGTATTTTCGAGTACATCTATTTCGCCCGCCCGGACAGCATTATAGATGGCAAGCTGGTATACCCGACGCGCCTGGCGATGGGCGCCAATCTCGCTAAAGAATACCCGGTGGATGCCGATATTACAATGGGTATACCGGATACCGCCACCGCGGCAGGTCTTGGCTACGCACAGCAATCCGGCATCCGCTATACCGAAGGTCTGATGAAAAACCGTTATGTCGGACGCACTTTCATCAACCCCGACCAACGTATCCGGGATTTGGGTGTGAAACTGAAATTCAACCCGATGAAGCAGATAATCGACGGCAAACGGCTGGCAGTGGTGGATGACAGTATCGTGCGCGGGACGACCACACCCAAAGTAGTGAATTTGCTCAGGAAATCCGGGGCAAAAGAGATCCATATGCGTATCTGCACGCCGCCCATTAAGTATCCCTGCTTCTTCGGCGTCGACATGGCGACACGCGGTGAACTCATTGCCGCGCATAATTCGGTTGAAGAAATCCGTCAGTTCATCGGCGCGGATTCACTGGGCTACCTTTCGATGGAAGGGTTGTACGACGCGATAGGTTTACCCAAAGACAATTTTTGCACGGCCTGTTTCTCCGGCGATTACCCCATGCCGGTACAGTTGGAGATGGACAAGCTGGCGCTGGAAAATGATAAAGTGCCGACCGCGGACGGGTGGTAAGGACTATAAAATTCTAATACCGAATATCGAAATCCTGAACAAAATCCAACAATTTACATATGGGGAATAATTCCCTCTGTACAGTCCAGACATAGGTAACATTTATGTCCAGACACATAGGTTACACATTTAGCACCGAGTAATCCTCAAGGTTCTCTCATCTAGCATCCCTACCGGATAGAAACTGAAATAGATTCTCCATGT
>JAQTOJ010000228.1:0-2860 GCA_028713395.1 Dehalococcoidales bacterium
ACGGTACGCATGGCGGATCTCAGTGGTTATGACTATGTGGTCATAGTACGCGGTTGAGGGCGGGTGTCAATTTGAGCTGTGAAATATAAAATGTGATTGGTGATATTGATTTGATCGTACTAATAACCGTGGTTAATAAATGTTTATTCTTAGCCGTGTTTGGATTAAAAAAATCGTTGGACACTGATCCAATTGGTTCTGAAAAAGAATTCAACACCGACCCATTTTATTTCGAAAATGTCTGGTTATGTTGCTGTTGACGGGGCTAGCTAATGAGTGCAAATTTGTTTAAAAATCAAATAATCTAAAACCACTAACAGGGGCTTTGTTGAGTAGAAGCACCGCCCTGTTTAATTCTTGATCATCCTCAGTTCCGTATTGCTTGGTTAATGCCGCTTCGATACTCTGAATATCCGGCGTAACGCCATTAGATTGAATTACTTTCCCATTCGGGGTGTGCCAGCGGGCGGTGGTGAGTTTTATGGCGCTTCCGTTCCACATGGGTAAAACAGTCTGAATCAATGACAGGCCATAGGTGCGTTGTCCCAGAATAGTTGCGCGCTTGTGGTCTTGCAGTGCACCGGCAACGATCTCGGATCCGGCTGCCGAAGCGTGATTTACGAGCACGACCATAGGGACGGTTTTGCAGTGGTCGGGCAGATTCCGCAAAACATCCTTGCCTGAGCGCGTGTAGAACTCGGGGTTGGCCGTTAAGACGCGGTTCGCTTCCGCAGTCCTGCCACTGCTGATGGCCACGCGGCTGCCGGTGGGCAGGAAGGCGGCGGCTACACCGATGACGCTAGCAAGCAGCCCGCCGGAATTGCCGCGCAAATCCAGCACAAGCCCGTTTAGCGGACCTTGGCCGTAAAGTTCCAGCAGGTGACTCGCCAAGGTTTCTACAGTGTCATCCTGGAATGTGGAGATGCGTACATAGCCGAGCCCCGGGGCGATCAACCACGATTTGACGCTCTTCAAACGGATGACTTGGCGCTGGAGAGTCACCGCCATGGGGGCCTCAGCACCCTTCCTCAGAATAGTCAGCGTAATTGGTGAACCGGACTTGCCGCGCAGCAGTTTGATGCCCTTGTCCAATGTCATTCCTTGGGTGGTGTGGTCGTCGATCTTGATGATCAGATCGTCAGGCCGAATGTCCGCCCGCTCCGATGGCGTTCCTTCCAGCGGAGTGACGACTTTCAAGTTGCCGCCTTCCATGCCCAGTTCGAGTCCTATGCCAGCCATTTCTCTTACGGCCTGGGACGTTGAAGCATAAAAGTTATCGCCGGGCTCGAAATATTCTGAGTAGGGGTCGAGTCTTGAAAGCATACCTTTAATGCTTCCTCGGATAAGCGTTCTGTCATCGACCGGTTCGACATAGCTTCTATTTATGGCCCGAAAAACCTCCGCAAATCGACGCAACTCCTCTATGGCGATGCCTTTAGTTTCGGAAGCGGTTGCGACATAGGTTGTGCTCACTAAAATGCCAATAACAAGGCCTACGGTGATCAATGTCATCGCATTGGTTTTGCTGTTTTGTGCCGGTTTGTTCATGCTGATTTGGTTAAAGGGGTCATGCTCGATTTGTTTTTCTCATGCCGCCAGTTTTTCCGCCACCACCGCATTCAAGCTCTTCCCTTCCGCTGCCGCTTCAAGCGCCAGCTTGGCATGCAGTTCCGGCGGTATGCGCACGTTGAATTTGCCGGAAAAACTCCGGCGCGGTTCGATGCCTTTTTCCCGGCACATTTCCAGGAATATTCGTAGCGAGGTGTGGCCTTCCTTGCGCAGGGTGTCCACGTCCGCGCCGTAGAAATCCGCGCCGCCGTTCAGCTCGATGAATTCACCCCGGAACAAATTGATGTCGGGGTCGTAGGCGATGACCGCCTTGTAGCCGTCGATTTCCATGATGTTCATGGCGTCACTCCATGTATTTCCTGCCAGCGTCGTATGCTGGCCACCGCGCCTTTGTCCGTGTCCGGGCTTGGGTGGGGGCGGTGGAATACCCGTACCTCGCCGAACAGAAACACCCCGACGCGTGAGCCTTCGCGTTCCGTGATCTCGGCGCCCAGTTCGACGAACAGGGCCTGGATGTCGCGCCATTGGATGTTGGCCGGGGTTGGGCGCGCATGGATCGCTTCAAGCGTGCGTTGGTGTTTCTGTTTCATGGTACTAATTGTTAGTTACCTGTTCAAGGTTTTGAACGGTGCACCTTTCCCTGTTTTGTTTTATGGAAAGACTTCCCTCTCCCTAACCCTCCCCCGCTTGCGGGGGAGGGGACTGGGTCAATCCCAGCTCAACGCGCCGCCGGTCTGGTAGTCGGTGACCCGTGTCTCGAACCAAACGGCATTGGGGGCAGACCACGTTATTATTATCGCCAGATGAAGCGCGATTAATTGCCTGGTTTCTACGCGGCTATTCTGGCATCGCGCGTTTTATCGCCAATTCCTTGCAGCAGATATTCCACGCTGATGTCTTCATCCAGTTCATCCCAATGCAGGCCGGTGCCTCCGCCGCTGATTACATATCGGGCCAACAACTCCGGCTTCGCATTGAGCAGGCGTGGAAAGTAGGCAAGAGGGGTGCCGAGTTTGCGGCCATCGACCAGGTCCACCCACATCATTCCCTGGTCGAAGCTGACGGATTTAGCCAAAGAACTCATGCCAGGCCCTTTCAATGATTTCACGGTTGTTGTCGACCACTCCGGCCAACTCCGACAATTCGCTGCTGGTCAGGCCGTAGCTGTTCGCCAGCTTTACTTCCGGCACCATCCAGAATTTCGCCACGGCTTCTCCCTTGCGAATATGGATGTGCAAGGGTTCGCGCGGGTTGCCTTCGTTCGAGTAGAAGAACAACTTGAAGTTTTTGT
>JAQTOJ010000228.1:2870-3252 GCA_028713395.1 Dehalococcoidales bacterium
GGCATCGTCAACCGTCCGGAAGGGGGGTCAATCCCAGCTCAACGCCCCGCCGGTCTGGTACTCGGTGACCCGCGTCTCGAAGAAGTTCTTTTCCTTCTTCAAATCGATCATCTCCGCCATCCACGGGAACGGGTTGTTGGCGCCGGGGAACATTTCGTCCAGGCCGATTTGGGTCGCCCGGCGGTTGGCGATGAAGCGCAGGTATTCCTTGAACATCGGCGCGTTGAGGCCGAGCACGCCTCGGGGCAGGGTGTCTTCGGCGTAGGCGTATTCGAGGTCGACGGCTTTCTGGAAGATGCCTTTCAGCTCGGCGCGGAATTCGGCGGTCCAGATGGCGGGGTTTTCCAGTTTGAGCTGGTTGATCATGTCGATGCCGAAGTTG
>JAQTOJ010000229.1 GCA_028713395.1 Dehalococcoidales bacterium
CGAGGGGCAGCGAATGCCGCGCAGTTGTTTGACCACGGCTTGCGGATCCCCGCCGATACGTAACACAGTGGTAATGAGACGGCTGGTGGCTTCCAGTTGGGCGTAACCGCAACCGCCGGCTTTGCCGAGGGTGGAGAAGACTTCACAAATACCGTGCTCATCGGAGTTTACGGTGACATAGAGGGCGCCGCAGCCGGTATTGACGCGTTCCGTAAAACCGGTGATTTTCTTGGAACGCTTGCGCGGGGTTCTCAAGCCTTCCGGTTTCTTTTCTTCGACGGCGGTTGGCGCCGGCGCCGCCTGACCGGTGGACATGGGCTGGTTCTCACGGCTCTTATCGCGGTAAATCGTGATGCCCTTGAGTCCCTTTTCATAAGCCATCATATAGACATTGGCAACATCATCTTTGGTGGCATTGGTGGAGAAGTTGACGGTCTTGGAGACGGCATTATCCGTATATTTTTGGAAAGCCGCCTGCATTTCCACGTGCCATTCGGGGGTGATGTCATGGGCGGTAACATAAACCCTTTTCACATTTTCCGGCACATCCGGCATTTCATTGAGGTGGGCGCCGTTAGCCAGTTCTTTCATGAGTTCTTCCGAATAGAAACCGCCTTTCCTGGCGGCTTCTTCGAAGAAGGGATTGACCTCAACCATCTGGGTGTTATCCAAGATGTTGCGCATGAAACTCAAAGCGAAAAGCGGTTCGATGCCGCCGGAACAACCCGCAATGATGGAGAGCGTGCCGGTGGGGGCGATGGTGGTGCGGGTGGCATTTCTGACCTTGACGCCATTAACAGTATCGTATTTGCTGCCTTTGAAAGCCGGGAAGGCGCCGCGTTCCACGGCTAATTCCGCGGAGGCTTTAGTGGCTTCGGTCTGGATGTAGCGCATCACGTCCGCGGCGGCCTGGAGCCCTTCTTCCGAATTGTAGGCAACGCCAAGTTGTAACAACATATCGGCGAAACCCATCACGCCCAACCCGATCTTGCGCGTTTTTTTGGTCATTTCTTCAATTTGCGGCAGCGGGAATTTGTTGACATCAATGACATTATCCAGGAAACGCACGGCGGTCTTCACGGTGCGTCCCAGTTTTGCATAATCGACTTTGGTTTTGCCATGTTCGGTGTGCACCATCTGGCTCAAGTTGAGCGAACCGAGGTTGCAGGATTCATAGGGCAAGAGCGGCTGTTCGCCGCAGGGGTTGGTGCTTTCAATTTTCCCCAGGTTGGGGGTGGGATTCTGCTGGTTGATGCGGTCGATGAAGACAATGCCGGGATCGCCGGTCTTCCACGCCATCTCGACCATTTGATTGAAAACATCGCGGGCGTTCAGTTCGCCGTCAGGTCCTTTGGTATGCGGATTGATCAGGGTATAGTTGCTGCCTTTTTTTACCGCTTCCATAAATTCGGCGGTGACAGCCACGGAGATGTTGAAGTTCGTGAGCGCGGTGGTATTGTTTTTAGCATAGATGAAGCGGATGATATCGGGATGGTCAACGCTGAGGATGGCCATATTGGCGCCACGGCGCATGCCGCCCTGTTTGATGACATCCGTGGCGGTATCAAAGGCGCGCATGAACGAGACCGGCCCGCTGGCCACGCCGCCGGTGGAACCGACGCGGTCACTTTCCGGGCGCAGGCGGGAGAAAGAGAAGCCGGTGCCGCCGCCGCTCTTGTGGATGAGCGCGGTATATTTCACGGCATCAAAAATAGACTCCATCGAATCCTCAATAGGCAGCACGAAGCAGGCGGAAAGCTGCCCCAGCTCTTTGCCAGCATTCATCAATGTGGGCGAATTGGGCAGAAAATCCAGCGCCACCATAGTGGCGTAAAATTCATCCTCACGTTTTTTGACATCGGCGTTGGCATCATAAATAGTCTCCGCCGCCGCGATGGCGGCTGCCACGCGCCGGAACAACTGCGCCGGGGTCTCTATGACATTACCGGCTTTATCTTTTCTCAGGTACCTTTTTTCCAATACCTTGAGGGCATTTTCCGTCATTTTCAATTCAGTAGTCGTTTCTTTCATGTTTTCTTCCTTGTTTATCTCCACAGGAGCAGCGTCCTCTTTTATTTTCACTTTATCTTCGGCGTCTAAAAATTCCTTGACGAGTTCCAGTATTTCCACTTCGCTGGTGGTGTGTTTATCCTTTTTCACCGGTTTGGGCACCAGCCCTTCCATACCCGGTAATGGCTTGATGGTGTTCTGCCGGGAGCTTTCCACCTGCGCCTGTTTTTCTTCCAGCCGTTCGATGACCTGCTGGGCCAACCGGTCGATGTGTTTTCGATCCGCGATGCCCATGCGTTCCGCCGCCAGAAAAGTAGCTTGCGCAATCTGGTTGCGGGTCAACTGACCGATCGGCTTGGGATTTTTGGCGCTCAATGGCGTCTCCCCCCGGCAGTTTTCACAGCAGTGTTCACGGCGCTCCCGGCAGCGATTTCCGGCGGTAACGGCAACTGGGTAGAGGGCGGGGTGTTTTCGCTGGTTACCGCCAGGGTATCGACTTCCTGCTTGAGACGGGTAATGTCCGCGAAATCACGGTAAATACTGGCGAAACGGATGTAAGCAATGTGATCCAGCCTTTTCAGCTTGGACATGACCATATCCCCGATAATGGTGGACGAGATTTCGGTTTTGCCCAGAGAATACAGATCAGCTTCGATTTCGTTCGCCAGGTTTTCAATGGTCAGCGCCGGGATGGGGCGTTTTTCGCAGGCTTTTCTCAGACCGTTGAATATTTTCGTTTTCTGAAAAGCTTCACGGCGTTTGTCTTTTTTAATGACAAAGAGATTGGCGGCCTGAATACGTTCGTAGGTAGTAAAACGCCCGCCGCACCGTAAACATTCACGGCGGCGACGGATACCTTCCGGCGATTCCCGGGAATCCAGTACCTTGGAGTTTTCAAAACTGCATAAAGGGCACTTCATTTACAGACAAATATCCCTACAATTACTATATATGGGGGTGCGAATGGTATTAAACCACAAGCGGTAGGGGTTGTCAATAGTTTTTGAGGGATTTGAAAGAATATATTTAGTACCGGGTCAGCGGTTTTGGGGGTGAAGAACAGTTAATATTATAGGTTGAAAAAGGGGTAATAGCAAGAGGTTAATACCGTTGGGAAAAAATATAAGGGTACTATCGGGCGGGGGTGAGAAAGTCCGCCCGATAATACCCTTTTTAAAAGAGGCCGGGTTTCAGGGGGTTGCCCTTTACCCGCTCTCTACTATCTTT
>JAQTOJ010000230.1 GCA_028713395.1 Dehalococcoidales bacterium
ATGTACATGTGGTCCACGGGGCTACCGCCGTGATCGATATGAAACACGGAACTTTAACCGGTAAAGCCAACGGCGTCATCACGGTTTACGGCGTTGACGGCAGTGTCCTCGAAGGCACTTACCAATACATTATCCGGGCTGACTTCTCCATAGATGAAGCTGGAAACATTATCTACGAAAACGTGACCGATGACGGCGTCTGGCAATTGCAGGGTGTTTCCGGGACTTTTAGCGGCGAACGCGCTACCGGCACGCTCCGGGCATCATTATTCCCGGTAGGTCCGACACTCGACGGGGTGATGTCATTGAACGGTATACACAAGAACTAGTTGGTCTGGCAATCACTTGAAACTAACCGGATAGTTATTGGTCCCGATATTAGATACTGGAATTCGGAATCAAGAAGGAAAGCGTGTGCGGTACGAAGATCAATTCTTTCGAAACGACAACTCAGGCGAAGCATGGTCAAGATTCTGCGGATTTCTGACCCTTTCGCTGGACGATTTCTGTGAAGTCCAACGGGGTTTGCTTAACGAGCAGATAGAAAAAGTATTTACCAAACCGGCATTTAAAAAACTGATGGGCGGTAAGGCGATCAAAACAATTGACGAATTCCGCGAATCAGTGCCATTCAATGCCTGGGCGGACTACGAGCCGTTTTTCCGTAATGAAAAATGCGAGTTCATGGAGAACGACACCGACTTCTGGGTGCACACCTCGGCTACCCGCGGGACATTTAAACGGATACCCTGGAGTCAGCGTTTTCTTGAAGTCCAGCAACGTAACGTTATCGGGGCAATCATCCTGAGCGGCGCCAGAGAAGAAGGCGACGTGCAGCTTTACCCGGGGTGTCACATTATGAATCTACTCCCGGATATGCCTTTCGTTTCCGCACATATAGCTTCGGCCATCGACCAGGGATTCACCGTCAAATGCGTTCCTCCTTTGAAAATGGGTAAAGAGCTCAACTTCAATCAAAAAATAGATACCGCCATAGAACTTGGACTGCGGACTAATGTTGATTTTGTGATCGCCATGACATCCTCGCTGCTCAGAATCGGCCCCAGGTTCGGGAAAGTCTGGCGTGGTTTAAGCAAAAAACCGGGCATCTGGTTCGGGCTAAGCCCCCGGGTAGCCTTCCGCATATTCAGAACAAAATCCAAAAATGAAATCTGGCCCAAGAACGCCTGGCGGGTCAAGGGGATCTTGTGCTGGGGAACGGATAGCACCGAACTGGAGAAAACCGTCCATGATCAATGGGGACGCACGCCGATACAAATGTACGGCTCCAGTGAAGGCGGGATCATGGCATCTCAGGATTGGAACCGCGGACCGCTGGCATTGTTTCCCAACAGTGTCTTTTTTGAGTTTATACCGGAAGACCAGATCAACAAGAAAAATCCCACTACGAAACTGATAAACGAACTGGAAGACGGCAAATGTTATGAACTGGTGCTTACGAGTTTTTACGAAATGCCGATGGTCAGATACCGCCAGGGCGACCTGGTGAGAGTTACCAGAGACAATTCCCGCAAAGACAAGGTGCCCCGAATCTCCATTTTAGGGCGCGCGGATAATACGATCGATATTTTCGGGATTGCCCGGCTGAACGACACGGTGATTTCCGAGGCTTTGAGCCTTAACGGCCTGAGCGCCAGCGAATGGTGTCTGCATAAGGAATATGTTAACGGCAAATCACTCTTAAATATTTTCCTGGAAATGGATCATGTAAAAAATACACCAGATCTGAAAAACCGCATCAGCCGGTCACTAAAATCAGTTGACAGACACTGGGCAGAAGCTGTATATACTATGGCATACAACCCGATAGAGATAAAACCGGTGCCAGTGGGCACGTTCCAGCAATTAAAATTGAAATCGAAAATCGGGGAAACCACCTGTTTTCAGATTAACCCTCCAGAGGAGATGATAGAGGAATTAAAACGACTGGGGTGAAATAGCGTAATGTCAATAAATACAATCATCCCGTTCGTACAGGCGGTTATCACCACTGTATTGCTTGTTTTTGTCCTCAGACTGCGTAAACAAACCACGCAAACACGGCTATTCACGGTTTTCCTGTCCAGCATGACCCTCTGGGGTTTATTCATCGGTTTCATGCGTAACAGTCTCAATCTGAATCATGCGCTTTATTGGGAAAAAGGCGCCATGGTATTAATCACCGCCACCGTAGTTTCCATTTATTATTTCGCCATCAGTCACGAACGCATGCACAACCGGGTGCTAATCTCATTGCCGGCGGTATATTTTATTGCCGTGGTAGTTTTGTCTTTTACCCGTTTGCTCGTAGAAGGGATTGAGGTGGACGAATTCGGCAATGCGCCGGTTTGGAGCGCCGCTTTTTACCCCTGGTTAGTGATCTTGTATTCCCTGATATTGATTTCCATCTTCAGTCTGTGGCGCACCCGTTCCACTTCTAAATCCTACGAGGTCAGAAACCGCTATCTGTATTTGATCATCGGCACGTCGCTCTGTTTCGTCGGCGGTATTTTAGACGTTTTACCGGCGTTGGGGTTACCCATTCCGCCGGGCAGTATTTACGCCAACATCGGGTTCGCAGTGTTAACATCGATCGCCATTCTGCGTTTCCATTTGCTTGATATCCGCATCGTGGTGCGCAAAAGTGTGGCGTACCTCATTACCAGCACTCTGGTGGCAGTATTATATGTGGGTTTTATTCTTTTTTTCAGCACAGTCTTACAACAAAGCCTCCCCACCTGGGCGCATATCTTCATATTGCTGGCGGCGGCTTTGTTATTGCAAGCCGTATGGCAATGGGTGCAACGTATGGTTGACAAAATGTTCTACCGCGACCAGTACGAGTTTATGAAAGAACTGGAAAAGTTCAGCCAGGAAAATCATGACATCAGCAACCTCAAGGAACTCGGGGCTTCGCTGGTAGGATTGATCAGCCGGGCATTCCAGACGGCCAACGTGCATCTATTATTGCAGAACGAAACGAATAGTTACCGCTCCGTCGCCCATATCGGCGAAGGCAACTTGCATGTTACCCTTTCAAAACGCAGTCCGATCATTCAATGGTTGAGCAATAATAAAGAAGTTTTACTGCGGACCCAACTTGAAACCGACCCCAAACTGCAATCCATCACCGCTTTTGAGAAAAATGACATTAATTCGATGGATGCGGAAATCTTCATTCCCTTGA
>JAQTOJ010000231.1 GCA_028713395.1 Dehalococcoidales bacterium
CTTGGCAACTTCTGCCCCGAATTTTTCTACCAGTTCCGCGCTGGTAACGCCGCAATTTTCCTCGACATCATGCAACAGGGCCGCTGCGAGGGTGCTGGCATCAAGCTGCAGCTCTGCCAAAATCATAGCGACATTCAAGGGGTGTTCGATATAGGATTCACCGGACTTGCGGAATTGACCTTTATGAGCCTGTAGGGCGAATTCATAGGCACGCTGCACTATTTCTACCTTTTCCGCCGGTAGATAAGTGCTGGCTCTGTCTAAAAGTTCTTTGATCTCCACAATTTACCCCGTGCCTGCTTCTATGTTAAGTATAAAACAAGGCATAAAGCAATACAAAGATAAAGTTATGTGGAGGAACGCAGCTTTAATCCTGTTTCTCTTCCGGTTTATCTACCAGCTCCTCGTCCTTGAAATCCGGCATCAGGTGAAAACCGTAGTCTTTGGTTTCAGGTTCGCCCGCGGCAAGTTTGGGGAATTTGCCCCGGAAGAAGTTCATGAGGCTGACCTTAGGCACCTGGCGTACCTCTGTGATCTGGCGGAAACCGACCATTACTACCACGATGCGTACCAATCCAGCCACAAGGAACAGCGTTCTCAAAGGGTAACCCAAAAGCGGCGGTAAGTGCGATGCTAAAAAGCCGCCCAGCAGCGAACCGCCGCAAGCCGCCACTCCGACAAACATATTATAGATGGCCAGGTGCTGGGTGCGGTGTTCCGGTTTAGCGGCATCGTATATAAAGTTGCTCGAAGCCAGATTCATGCCCGACCAAACAAAGGCGGTGATCGCCTGTGAGGCGATGAGGTAATAGATATTCGAAGAAAACACCCAGGATATCGGCACCAGCGGCATTAAAAACGTGGCAATTTTGATGATAATCACATTACCGGATTTATCGGCGCGGCGCCCCCAGAAAGGCTGGAAGAGAATGGAAAAAATACCGCTGGCCGACGTGATGATGATGTACGGGATATAATCGAATTTCAGATCCCGTAACAGATACACGCCGAAAAACGGGCCGGACATGTTGGTAGTGAACATGGTGAGCGACATGACGATGATAAATTTACCCAGATTCGAATCGTTGAGATGCCGGATCATCTTCAATACCGGTTCCGGCTTCGGGCTGCCGGCTCGTGGCGGCGGCTCGTACATGCCGAAAACAAAATAAGCGGCCAATAGACGGAAAACAAAAGCCCCGCCGAAAAGAATACTGAAACCGATTAGCTGTTTATCGATATTCTGGTAATACTGCATGACAAACATCGCCGCAAAAGACATGGCTATCATGCAGGCGTTGCTGATCATCAAACGGCGACTGAAGTAGCGTCCACGCACGTTTTCCCATGCCAGGTCCGCCATGAGGCTGCCGTAAGCCGGGCCTGCCAACCCGCCGCCCACGGTTTTAAAAGTATAGAAAATCATCAGGAATAAAAAGCCGTGCTGTTTGAATAAAAAGGGGATCAACAACATCGGCAGCCACATTACCGCATCGATCAGCACCGCCGGCAGCACAATTCCTTTACGGCTGCCGATACGTTCCGTTAGATTGGGCGCGATCATCTGGGAAAGCGCCATGGAAAGATTGGGGATACTGGTCAATAAACCTATCTGAAAAGTGGTCGCATTCAGTTGCAAAGCAAATGGCGTAATATAACTCTGCGTCAAACCCATGGCAACGGATGAAGAAGCGCCGTCAAAAAGACTTAAACGCAGGCTTTTTTTTATTTTGGGGATGTTATCGGTCGTCAATTCACACCTCGAAAAAAATTCCGCACAATCTCTATCGTAACATTGTCCACCGGATGGAATACAGTTTCAGGCTCTATGCCCGTCTTTACAACCGGCGCGCGGATAGAGTATTCTAGCTTTAAGTAAGAAGAGGTAAAAGACTGTGTACAATTCACCCCGCGGTACCACCGATATCCTCCCCGCCGATCAAGCTTACTGGCGTTATGTAGAACAGAAAGCCGCCCGGGTTTGCCAGCTCTTCGGCTACCAGCGCATCGACCTGCCGATCTTCGAGGATACGGGTCTTTTTATCAAAGGCACCGGGGAAACCACGGACATCGTGCAGAAAGAGATGTACACCTTCCAGGACCTGGGGGATAACAGTCTGACACTGAAACCGGAAGGCACACCCTCCGTCTGCCGGGCTTATCTGGAACATGGTATGCAAAACCTGCCACAACCCGTGAAACTCTATTATTTTTCACCGATATTCCGTTATGAAAGACCACAGGCGGGACGCTACCGCCAGCACCATCAGTTCGGCATCGAAGCCCTCGGTGAGGCGGACGCCGCCATTGACGCCGAGGTGATCAACCTGGCGTGGCAATTTCTCGGTTCGCTGGGGATAAAACGGTTTAATTTGTTCATTAACAGCATCGGCTGCCCGCAATGCCGCCCCACTTACCACAAAGCCTTGAGGGAGTATTACGCCGGTCACGTCGAGAAACTTTGCGCCGATTGCAAAGTGAGACTGGAAAGAAATGTACTGCGTTTACTGGATTGCAAACAGCCGGGTTGTCAGGCCGTGGCCGCCGAGGCACCGAAAAGCATCGATTACCTGTGCTTGGAATGCGATGAGCACTTTCAAAAACTGAAAAACTATTTGGGATTGGTAGGTATTCCTTTCACAGTCAACACCCAACTCGTCCGCGGACTGGATTACTACGCTCGGACAGTCTTTGAAATCCAGCCGGAGGAAGAGAAATCGCAAAGCACCTTGATCGGCGGCGGACGATATGATGGGTTGATCGAGACGATCGGCGGAAAACCAACCCCCGGCATCGGCTTCGGCTGCGGGTTCGAGCGCATCATCCTCAACCTGAAAAAAGAGGGTATTGTTGTGGCGCCAGTGCCTTCACCTCAGGTCTTTATCGCTTTCCTCGGAGACAACGCCCGCACGGAAGCTATTAAGCTGGCGTCGTCTTTACGCAACGCCGATATCGGCGCGGTGGTCACCACCTCGCCCAAGAGCTTGAAAGCCCAATTAAGGCAGGCAAACAACCTTGGCATACCCAAGGCCGTCATAATCGGTGAGGACGAGGTCAAAGCGGGCGTGGTGGTGCTAAGGGATATGGCAACTTCACAGCAGAGCACCGTGAAACCGGCAGACCTGCCGGGATTGCTGAGATAACCCCTTTTTCAACATCAAGGCTCAACCTCCCATTGCGATAAGG
>JAQTOJ010000232.1 GCA_028713395.1 Dehalococcoidales bacterium
TTGTATTCAAAGATGGTGCAACTCTGACCGGAAGTGCGTTGTCACAGACCAATGTTACAATGATCGCCAATACCATTACCGGCCCGTAAGGTTTGAGGCATCCGGTGTGAAAACAGGACAGGAAAAGGGCGACAGGCTGCATAGAGATCATCCGGTGGTCTGTCTCCCTTTTCCTCCCCACATCACAAAAAGGAAAACCACAATGAAAACAACGAAAAAAAGTATTCTGGCGATACAATGGAGGATTATATGAGAAATAAATTTTCAATGGTTCCTATCATAAAAAAGATGGCGCCGGTGTTGTTTATATCTGTGTTTCTCCTTCCCTTGCCTGCCCGCTCCGAGATAAAGGCAGGAAGCGTTGAAGTGAATCCGTTCGTGGGTGCCAACCTCTTCGAAAAAAGACAGAATCTGGAAACCGGGCCGGTATTCGGCGGGCGTCTTGGCTATAATTTTACGAACTATTTAGGTATTGAAGCCGCCGCGGAATATACCAAAAGCAGTGTTGATGACAAAAACAAACGGTTTACCAAGGAAGGACAGTTTACAAGTCCCACCAATAACGTGGATATTATCATGTATCATCTCGATCTCATCTATCACTTTATGCCCGAGAGTAACTTCAATCCCTTCATCGTTGCCGGTTACGGAGCCGGTCATTATGATCCGAAGATAAATAATAAGAACATGTCCATTGTCGATTTTGGTGCCGGCGCGAAATACTGGGTGGCGGACAATATCGCCCTAAGGGCCGACCTCAGGGACAATATGGTTTGGGACGAAAAAATCCACAACCTCCAGGTTACCGCGGGAGTCGTCTTCAGATTCGGCGGTGAGGATAAGGTTGTAGCGGTGGCCGCCCAACCGGCGGACAGCGACGGCGACGGTGTAGCCGATACCATCGACAAGTGCCCCGGCACCCCCGCCGGAGTTAGCGTTGACAAAGACGGCTGCCCGCCCGTCGAAAAGAAGAAGGTAGTTATCCTTGCCGCCACGCCGAAGGTCAAGGAGAAGGTCATCGCCGCCGTGGCGGAGAAAAAGGCTGCGGTTATAGTGCTTGCGTTTGAGGACGTACATTTCGATTTTGATAAATCGACCCTTACACCGGAGGCAAAGGAGATCCTGAAAAGGGACATCAAACATCTGAAAGAAAATCCCAATGCCAAAATCCGTGTCGCAGGGTATACCTCTGCTTCAGGCACGAAAGAGTATAATCAGAAGCTGAGCGAAAGAAGGGCAAAGGCTGTAGAAGACTATCTCATCAGCGAAGGCATCATTTCACGGGACAGGCTTTCCACCATAGGCTACGGCGAGACACGCCCGGAAACCTACGAAGCGGCGCCCAAAGAGATTTATTCGGATGCGGCAAAGTCAAACATGCGCGTCCTCTTTGAGATAATCGTGGAATAGAATAACCCTGGACTTATTCCGGACATGGAATGTCAGTCATTTCTGAAAAGACCTCCGAGGTTTGGCCCAAGCAATTGGCCTGAATAACAACCTCGGAGGTCTTTCCTTAAGTGGAATTCTGGGTAGAGTTTATTCAACGTACTTCTGCTTATCAACCAACTTTTTGAAGTAACGTTTCTTTACGTTTTGTCGTGATGTCGTGGCCAACATTATTATCTGCCTGATTCACCAGGCCAACTATCTGTTGGACAACCAGTTGAAGCAATTGTATTTGACAAAAGACCTGTTATGTCCTATTTACTGGTTCCACGAGGATTCCGGTGAAACGACCCGCCCGAAACATACTGGCTTTAGCGCTCACCGTCATGTACCTGGTGATCACCATGAGCCCGTTGGCGCCGCTTGCCATGCACTCAAAGGTCATCGCCCACGCCGTGACCGGCGAATGCTCCGGCAATTGCGATATCTGCGGCTGTTCGCCTGAAAGGCGGGCGAATCACACCTGCTGCTGTTATCTGAAAAAACAGCGGGAACAACATGCCCGCGAGGAGCGCGATGCCAAGGTCCCGGAATGCTGCAAGGCCAAACAGACCAAGAAAAAGGAGACAGCCATAACCTGCAATTGCCCCTGTGGCAGCAGCAAGCAGCTTGCATTCTCCGGTGCGGCAAAGATCGAATTGTTGCCTAACCAGCCAGCGGCCCATATCTGCCCGCCACGGGAAACCCCTCGGTATTCCAGCCTCGTCCGCCGCCTGACATCCCGTCACGGCGTCCCCCCAGACCCGCCCCCAAAATTGTTCTCTCTTGCCTGACATCATTTCAACGTTTCTGGAAACAATCTCGAGTGCGGAGGTTTTCCGCAATCAGGCTGTTGCGGAGAGCCAACCGCACGAGGAGTTGCGCGTATGGATATTTCCAAGCTTCGGGAGTCCGTAAAAGTCCCCCGCAAGCAGCTGACATTGGATCGTAGCGACCTTCCCCTTACCGTCCGGTACGGAGAAACGACCTATGTCCTTGTTGTAACCAAAACGGATAAATTATTGCTCCAGAAACCTTTGGAGTAGCCAGCAAGCCAGCCGGCGCCGTCGTTTCTGCGGTTGCCGGCAAGCCAGCAAACCGGATAAACGCCCTTGCCACGGGGTTTATCCGGGTTTTTTTTGCTGCCCGACCGCGCCCAGACTGCCTTTGGATGTGCAGGGGCATTTGCGGGCGTGTGCATATGGCGTTCCGATATCAACCGATAGGTAATGTAAGGAGATTTTATGAGCAAAGTCAGTATGTTATTAAGCATGGCACTTTGTGCCATTTCTTTGGTCGCCTATGCAGAGGAACCACAAAAACAGCATCTGGATGACGTGGTGGTGACCGGCGCCAAGCCGCAGCCGCGGTCCGACGAGGCTGGCGTGCTGGATGCCGCCGATATTGTTGCCAAGCGCCCCTATGTGAGCGATACCGCCCAACTGCTCAGCGATGTGCCGGGTGTCAGCCTGTATGGCGCCGGCGGCGTTTCCAGCCTGCCGGCCATTCATGGCCTGGCCGACGACCGCATCCGCACCAAGGTCAACGGCATGGACCTCGTCCCGGCCTGTGCCAACCACATGAATCCACCGCTGTCATACATCAACCCGGCCAATGTGGAGAGCGTCAGCGTGTTTGCCGGGATCACCCCGGTCAGCCTCGGCGGCGACAGCATCGGTGGTACGATCATCGTCAATTCGCGGGCGCCGCGCTTTGCCAAAAAGGGCGAAGGGCTGCTGACCAGCGGCGAACTGGG
>JAQTOJ010000233.1 GCA_028713395.1 Dehalococcoidales bacterium
GGCTCGTGAAAGCAAGGGGGCAATAACCTCAAAAGAGGGGTTTTCCGGGGTGGCGCCGATGAGCGTAATGGTGCCGTCTTCAACGTAGGGCAGGACGGCATCCTGCTGGGCTTTATTGAAACGGTGGATTTCATCGATAAAGAGGATGGTTTTCTGTTGGTGCAGGCCGCGGCGTTCTTTAGCTTCGGCGATAATGGCGCGTAAATCCGCCACACCCGCCGTGACCGCGCTCACCGAGCTGAAATGGGACGAGGTGGTATTTGCGATAATGGAGGCGAGGGTAGTCTTGCCGCTGCCGGGCGGTCCCCAGAGAATCATAGAAGGCAACTGGCCGGAATCTATGGCTTTACGCAGCACGCGCCCTTCACCCACCAAATGATCCTGCCCCACATATTCCTGGAGGTTCAGCGGACGCATGCGGGCAGCCAGCGGGGCTTCCTTTTTCTTTAGTTCCTCGAACTGTTTTTCAAACATATCGGGCATTGTATTAGTCCTCGGCTTTCAGCGCTTAGTGATACCAGCCTTTGCCTTTTATCATGCCCCGCACGTAACCTGCCTGCCCAACGTGTAGAAATCCCTGTTGGATTACACCTTTTATACGACCGGAAACGGTAGCATTATTTTTCAGCGTCGGGCTGTAGGTTTCTCTTCCCAATTCCTTTTCCGTTAGTTGGTTAATTTAGTTGGTTAATAATGTATTCTTCTATTCTTTGCACGACAGCGCGATGGTAATCCATTATGACATTTATCTCAGGAGAAATAAATGATCTGGCTTGTTCGGTAGTATGTCCAACGCCGGTTTCCCCGGGATCCGGCAGACGGGAAAACTTGAGATACCACTTATCTGAAATCCACAATTGTTCTTTACCCATAAGTTCAAACATATTTCTATCGTGTGACCGTGTTAGGTGCCGGCTAACCAGCCAATACTGTTGCAATCAGGGGCAGGTTGACGATTCAGGGCTTCAACGTTAAGCCTTTGAAGAACCTGGCCTAATTCATCTTCTATTCTCAAGAATTGCTCCAAGACAAACTACTGCCATTTCATAGGTTGCTCCTGTTCACCCTAATATATCTGCTTCTCCCCTGTATGGAGAAGAGCTGTCGTTCCTCCTCATTTATTCACAAACTTAGGATTTCTAATATTATACGCAGTTTTTCTGGCTTCAAACCCGCATGATTTATAAAACCGGTGAGTGCTTTCTTTGGTTGAACCAGTTTGCAGCATCACTTTGTAACATCCTTGCTGCCAGGCATGCTTGAGGGCATATTCTATTACCCGTTTACCATAGCCTTTATTCCGGTATGCGATATCGGTGACAACATTTTCGATGACCGCGTAGGGCGAGGCGTCACGAGTTAAATTGGGAATGATGTTGAGATAGCAGGTCGAAATAACCTTATCATTTTCCACGACGACACACAGCTTGAGGTTCGGATTAGCTAATATTTGTAGAAATACGGTTTTATACCTCTCATCCGTGACTACAGGATCGTCAGTATTCAATTGATGCAGCAAGGCAACAATTCCCGGGAGATCTTTTTCTACCGCAAAGCGGATCATAATATGCTCTATATTACCAACTAATATTCGGCAACAATGACATCATCGAGCTGGCGTTTGGGAACGTGGTGCACGTGCTTGGCATCCCGCCAATAAGCAGATGACTTGCCGGCAACAAGCGGATCGATCACTACTACTTCTTTAGGTTTTCCCAAGGCAATGACCAGTAGAATTTCCAGGTTAGATGCGATATTGAGTAATTTGGTCAATTTCACCCTGTCCACGGCGCCAAGCATACAACCGCCGAACCCTTTTTCTACTGCCCCCAATAATATAGTCTGCGCGGCAATACCGTGATCCACCCCAAAGGAAGGCTGTATATCTTTATCGCCCAGAACAACAATATAAGCGGCAGGATGTTCCCCTTCGATCGGTCCACCCCAATCTTTGAGCTGCCCCGCCCAGCGCAAGCAGGAAAATATCTGGATATTAGTCTCGATGGAATTACAGAGGATATACTTCAAAGGTTGTTTATTGCTGCCGGAAGCCACAAAACGGGCGGTATCTACCAGATCACGTAGCGCATCCATTTCCACCGGCGCGTCTTCATAAAAACGGCGGTAGCTACGGCATTGTAAAACCATTTCTTTGAATAGCATTTTTCCCTCCAGCTTTTAATATAATTACGATGCTTCATGGTAAACGTTCCATCACCATGTCGCACGTCCTCGCGATGCAACGAGTATCCTTCTTTCAAACTGTATCGGGGTAATTATTTATACCTTATTACCTCAAACCTGTACAGTTTATAAGGTTCCCGGGGGTCTATGCCGCCCTTGGCCAGGGAAATTTCTATCTGCTCGTCGACGGTATCGACGCCTTCGAGATCGGGTAGAAGCAAACCGCGACGGCGGCCCATCTGCACAATGACGCCGTATTTTTTCGCGTCCAATTGGGATTTGTCCGTCACCGGCTCCGGTTCGGTGAGCACATCCACACTGTAATCCAGTTGCTCCAGTTCCGCCGGAGACACGGGATTAAAACGGGGATCTCGGGTAGAGGCGCTGACGGCATTCTGGATGATCTCCTTGGAGATATCGTCTTCTTGTGGTTCGATGGTCCCGATACAGCCGCGCAGTTCGCCGCCTTTATGGATTGACACGAAGACGCCCGCTTTCCTGCGCATTTCTTCTGGTATTACCTTGGGTTTAGGGATCGCGCCGGTCACCACATAACTTTCTACGGTCTCCCGCGCCAACTTTACCAGTGCTGACTCTGGGCGATTCAGGAAAACCACCCCGGCATAACCTACGACACTCGATTGGTCGCCTGTAATGTCGCCGCTGGTTTGATATTTTATCAGTTCTGCCTTATTGGCGCCCAGATTACGGACGGCGGCAATCAACACTGCCGCCGGGGCATAACCGCACATGGTGATATGGAAAGTCCGGACACGTGCCAGCAATTCCTCCACATCCAGCTTTAGCATGGCTTCCACAGCACGCATATCTTTAAGGCGGGCTGATTTCGCGGATTCGTAGTGCGTCATATCACCCGAGGCAATCAATCCGACTGATTTACCTGACGTTTTTACCGCCCGCGCCATCGCCTCGCCGATTTCCAGATATGTTTCCGCTGGAGCATCCTGCAAAATAA
>JAQTOJ010000234.1 GCA_028713395.1 Dehalococcoidales bacterium
AAGACGATTTGAATGCCATTCTTTCAGTTTATCGTCAGTGCGATGATTTTCTAGCTCTGTGTCCGGAACCAGTTGCCTCGATGGAAATGGTGCAAAACGATATCAAATTGTCCCGCGAACATTCCGGTACTTTCTGCGGCATTTTTCTTCTTGATGGGAAAATGATTGGCGTCATAGACGTCGTGCCGGAGGACTTTGACAAGGGAAAGGGCGTTTCTTTCATTGCCTTGTTGATGGTCGCCAAAACCTATCGGAATCATAATATTGGAACTCAAGTTGTGACCGCCGTCGAAAACGATTTTAGAAAGAACCATCATTGTAACATGATGCGCCTTGGTGTGATGGTCAATAACCCCAAGGCTTTACGTTTTTGGCAACGGCTTGGATATCACATTTACGAAGGACCGATGATTCTACCTGATAAAACAACTGTCTATCACCTTGAAAAGCGATTGGATTAGCCTATTGTCTTTGCGAGGAAGAGCCTTTTCTCCAAACCCGACGAAGCGATCAGAAGGTATCATTGCAACCAATGGTACGTTGATTTGTAGGAATTTCTGAGAAAACAATTGTAATGTTTACCGCCCCCCACTCTGAGACTCCATTCGACATGCTCAGGACAAGCCTTCAGGTTTCTTTAGGATGATGGAGAGACGAAGCCTTCGAGGATGACAAACTGATGCGACTGTATCCGTCTTTTCGCATTTTGTTTGTTTCGTGTTTCATATTTAGCATTTTTTTGTTATCGTTTGATTATTTAAATTTGGATTTTGTTTAGGATTTCGGATTTTCTTGATTATTGTTTATTGTATATTGATTGTTGTCTATTCCCCTCTACCCATTTTTTCTGCTATCATAAGATTGTCTAAAGAATACCGATGCATAGAATAGAGATCCGTCTCAAAAGTCATCTCACCGACGCCCGCGGCATGGGACTGGTTAAAGATATCGCAGATCTAGGTATTACAACCGTTACCGCGGCTCATGTTTCCGATGTTTATTACCTCGATGCCGACCTTTCTAAAAAGCACTTGATTCTTGTTTGCCGGGATTTACTGGCGGACCCGGTTTCACAGGATTTCACCGCCGACGCTCTTCAAATGGACGAAACCCGCTCTGATCTACATTTGGTAGAGGTGGCTTATAATGCCGGTGTTGTGGACCCGGTTGAAGAAACAGTCCTTAAAGCTGCCCGGGATATGGGTATTAAAAATATTCACGCCGTTAAAACATCCAGACGTTACTCCCTATCAGGCAAATTAACAAAAAAGCAACTGGATGACGTAACGGCAAAACTGCTGGTTAACCCCATCATTCAGCATGCCGTGGCGCCCGGCTGGCACCCGTTTGCGGACACGCCAGTTTACACATTTAAGTTGAACCGGGTGGAAATGTTGAAGGCTTCGAAATCCGCCCTCCAAAAAATTAGAGAACAATACGGCTTTACGGAAAACGAATTTAGAGCGATATGCGATTATTATAAAAAAGAAGCCGTAAACCCCACTGATATCGAACTGGAAACTCTGGCACAAACCTGGTCGGAGCACTGCGTCCACAAAACTTTCAAAGCTAAAATTGAGTACGACAAAACCATTGTCAACAATATTCTGAAAAGTACTATCGCCCGAGCCACCAAAGAAATGAATAAACCCTGGTGCCTCTCCGTCTTTGTGGACAATGCCGGGGTTATCGAGTTCGACGATGAGCATGCCCTTTGTTTTAAGGTAGAAACCCATAACCATCCATCGGCAGTGGAGCCCTATGGCGGTGCGGCGACAGGTATCGGCGGCGTAGTGCGGGATGTCATGGGTACCGGTCTGGGGGCTGACCCGATTCTAAATACCGATGTTTTCTGCTTCGCCCCACCGGATTTCCCTAATGCGAAACTGCCCAAGGGGGTACTGCATCCCAAACGTATTTACAAGGGGGTGCGCGCCGGGGTAGCCGATTACGGTAATCGATTAGGTATTCCCACGCTTAACGGTGCCATACTGTTCGATGAACGGTATGTAGCCAATCCATTGGTTTTCTGCGGCACGCTAGGTGTCATGCCCAAAGATAAAACTCAAATGGGGCGGCAAAAACCTGGTGATAAAGTAGTAGTCGTCGGCGGCAAAACAGGCCGCGACGGTATCCACGGCGTAACATTTGCCTCTGAACAGTTAACTGAAGAATCCGGCGAGGTTTCTTTCACCTCCGTTCAAATTGGTAATGCCATCGTGGAAAAAAAGGTACTGGATATTCTACTAACCGCTCGCGATAAGGGCTTATACAGCCGGATACAGGATGTGGGTGGTGGGGGCTTATCCTCGGCGGTAGGTGAAGTAGGCGCGGATACCGGTGTCCGGGTGGAACTGGATAAAGTCCCTCTGAAATATGCCGGTTTATCCTATACCGAAATCTGGATTTCGGAATCGCAGGAACGCATGATTATCTCTGTGCCGCCGCGACATGTTGACGAAATTATGAAATTATTTGCCAGCGAGGATGTGGAGGCGGCAGTTATCGGCGAATTTACCAACGACCACAGGTTGAGCCTATTTTATCAAGGCAACCTGGTCTCCAATCTATCGATGGAATTTTTACACAAAGGTCTGCCGCAATGGCAATTGACGGCTGAATGGGCGCCGGTAAAAAACCCGGAACCGTCCTTTAACCAACCAAACGATCTGGGGCGATCGTTGAAAACGATATTAGCGACCTGGAACGTTTGCAGCAAGGAAGACGTAATCAGACAATACGATCATGAGGTTCAGGGCGGCAGTGTCCTCAAGCCTATGGTTGGCGTTAATAACGATGGCCCCGGTGATGCCGCCATCGTGCGCCCGGTATTGAGTTCAAACAAAGGCGTGGTGGTCTCCAACGGAATTAATCCTAAATACAGCCAGCTTGACCCATACTGGATGGCTGCATCTGCAATTGATGAAGCATTGCGCCAGATTGTCGCCGTCGGCGGTAATTTAGACCGTGTGGCGCTGCTGGACAACTTCTGCTGGGGTGATACCCGTCGTCCCGAGATGCTGGGAGCACTTATCCGGGCGGCGGAGGCCTGTTACGATATTGCCAGCGTTTACGGGACTCCCTTTATTTCCGGCAAGGATAGTCTTTACAACGAATTTGAATATAAGGGCAAACTAATTT
>JAQTOJ010000235.1 GCA_028713395.1 Dehalococcoidales bacterium
TCCAAGGGCGACCACGGCCCAAAATTAGCCGGCATCAAATAGTGTTTCTGCGGATCGAAAGCGTAACCCATGCAGCTCCTTTTATAGATTATTTGTTTGGCTTTTTAGCTATATGAATGAACGGTCATTTATATATTACCACAATTAGTGACTCTCTGGTAGTTTTGGTATTCGTATGTCCCGGTCTGATTCCAGACTGTAATGGGAGTCTGTGGAAAAGCCACATAACTAGACCGGCAGCCGATCAGAGTGGAATACACAATACGGCATGTCTCTGACCTGATCGGGGAGAGATACAGAGGGATTTGTCATAAATTTACTTAATTCTGATCGCTGATAGCTGACAGCTAATTTGTGTTACAATCAGTTGGAGCAAAATGGCTAAAGAAACCAAATTCTACATCGGCACCTCGGGGTGGTCCTACCCGGAAGGCGAAGGCACCTGGAAGGGCTATTTTTACCCGCCGGGGAACAAGAACGAGCTGGGCTATTACAGCCAGTTTTTCAATACGGTGGAGGTCAACAGTTCTTTCTACCGTCCCCCGAATCCCGGCTTTGTGGCCAACTGGGTGAAACGCACGCCCCCCGGCTTCATCTTCACGGTCAAACTCTGGCAGAAATTCACCCACCCGGAGATGTACATGACTACCACCGGCACGGACGCCGAAATCTCCTACGAGGACATCGATATGTTCCGCCGCAGTCTGGAGCCGCTGGTCAAAGCGGAGAAAATGGGGGCGCTGCTGGCACAATTCCCGCCCGGCTTCAAAAACGACGAGGCCGGCAAGGAAGTGCTGGACGCCGTCGAACGGCATTTCGGGCAATATAGATTGGCCGTCGAGCTGCGGCACAAGAGCTGGAGCGACGACCCTTCAACTGAAAAATTCCTGCGCGAGCATAACATCGCCTGGGTGAACAACGACGAGCCGAAATTCAGCCAATCCATTGCCGCTGACCTGCCATCGACCGCCGATTTCTCCTATTTCCGTTTCCACGGCCGCAACGCTATTAACTGGTGGAACGGCAACAACGAGACCCGCTACAAATACCTCTATTCCCCGATAGAAACGCTTGAACTCACGGCAAAAGTGCAGGCCGCGAGTGAACATACGCCCTTGACCTTTGCCTATTTCAACAACCACTGGAAAGCTTACGCGCCGCGCAACGCCAACGATATGGTCAAGGCTTTGCAAATGCCCTTTGCAGAAATCCCCACCCCGGATGTGATGCCCCTGAAGCTGTCCTTGAATTGAAGATACGATGACGAAGAAAAAGACGGTAGCCTCGGTGGAAAAGATCGATCTGCACGGTAAGACCGTGGATGAAGCCATCCCTATGATCGAGGCTTTTCTCTACGCCGCCTACAAAGCCAAACTGACGCGAGTCTGGATTGTTCATGGTAAAGGCACGGGAACGTTGAAACAGGAAGTCATCCGTTACCTGCAAAAACATACCCTGGTGAAAAGCTACCAGCCCGCGGACAGCTACAAAGGCGGCCACGGGGCTACTGTGGTGGAGATGTAAAGATAACTAAGGGATGGCCGCTAATACGGCATTCTTTATCGTTACAGTCGGATTGGTGTTTCTTTTGGGTACCGGCAACCCGCGTTCCTTAAGTAGAGAGGAGTGTTCTTGCATACCCCATTTTGCCTTATAAAGACAATCTTCAACGGAATTACCGATGCCGGTGAATCCCTCTAGATCCGGGGAATAAAAGGTGAAAAAGGTCGGGTCTTCAGTGGCTTCTATGACCAGTGAATACTTTAAGTCGATCATGCTATGTACCTCCACCTTTCAATCCGGCGGCTTTTAAAATCGCGTTGCAGGTACCGGTAGGAATTTCTTTTGCTCCGTGGTAGTCTACCCGAATCAATTTATCCCAGCCGTCTTTTCCGTAATAACGAATCGAGCCTTTTTCTTTGACTACCTCAAAACCATTGTGTTCTAGTAGTCTGACCAACTCGCTAAACTTCAATTACTCTCCGTCAAATTGCAGGTAAGATTTACGGAAGATACTCTGATTATAGCATCAGCTACAGGAGATGGCTAATTAAACCCCGGCAGATAACTAGGGATGTGGTCATTCACGGACTAGGTAGAACAAATTACAAGACCTAGCTTTCTTAATTACTTTTAACTCATTACCGTTGTCATCCCTCACTGAACCACATACTTTATAAACATCACAACGATAAACTTCCCCGGTCATCTTATCAAATACTGCACCTTTTATTTTCAAAGCTTCTCCAACGCTTAACCCTTCTGTTTTTGTGAGTTGAAGTCCGCAACCTAGGAAAAAACTTGAAATACTTAATACCGAACCAATTCTTTTGATTGCCATGTTTTCTCCTTAATCTCTATCCGTTTACTTCCCTACCACTATCTCTTTCCGGCGACTCTATTTATTCTATCTTTCTTACCGCTTTTTACCCTCAGCTCTTGCCTGCCCTGTCACTCGCTTGATAAATTCGGTCTTCGCTTCCGTATAACCGTTCCGGTCATGTTCGTACTTTTTCTGCAAGCTTAACTTCAGCTTGCCGTACTCGTCCGCGATTTCGGGGTATTTCAGGAGATAATCTTTAAAATACAGCTCGTCCCAATCGCCCTGGTAACGGACGTGGACATGAAACGCCTGTCCTCTGAACCCCTGTGGCGTATAACCCTTCAAAAACATCATGCGCGGTGCGGGATTTTCCGGCCTGGCGCTGTATATAAACCCAATTGACCGCATATCTGACTTGAGTTTTTCGATATCGGTATCGTCCTTGATTTCAAGCAGAATATCAATGGTCGGTTTGGCAATCAAGCCGGGTATGGCCGTGCTGCCAAAATGATTGAGCCTGACGATATTTTGTGCTCCGATGGCTTTTTCGATTGCGGTTTTTGCATTCCGGTATTTTTCCAGCCACTCGGGCTGATGCTCGCTCAAAATAATAGGGAACAACTGCCAGCGTTCTTCATTGGTCATATCTTCTAGTTTCTTGGTCATTTCCGCACCACTATCTCTTTCTGCATCTCTTTCCGGCGCAGGTTCTTCTCGACAAATACCGGCTGGCGGGTAAAGGGATCGATGCCGGTGTAATACATCAGTGCGGCATAGGTGGAAGGCGCGGGCAGGAAAATCTG
>JAQTOJ010000236.1 GCA_028713395.1 Dehalococcoidales bacterium
GTTGTCCACTGTGAAATCCTCCAGAATAAACTCAAACTTTTGCGGAATTTCGTAGGAACCGAATGTTTTCTTCAGATGGTTTTGAACCTCGGCGGTCAGCAGTTCCTTAAATTTCTGAGATTCGGGATTACTGGAACCGAAAAGATCCTTCGGATTAACTGATAATTTCATCCCGGCGGCAAGGTGTTCCAATAATTTCAAGTCGGGCACAATTAACGCCACATTATATTCATGTCCCGCCCCGGTAACGACCGCGTTTAAAATCCAGGGCAATACCTTCATTTCCAGTTCCAGGCTTTCCGGATGGATATATTTGCCGTTGGCAAGTTTATATTCCTCCTTGAAACGGCCGGTGATGAATAAAAAGCCGTCGTCATCCAGTCGTCCCCTGTCCCCTGTGCGCACACCGCGCATTCCATTCATCTCTACAATCACTTCCTTTGTTTTCTCAGGTTTGTTGTGGTAACCGATCATGCATTGCGGGCCGAAGCAGATAATCTCCCCGTCATCACCCGCTTCACCTGTTCGCGAACGATCAATCACGACTTTCGTTTTATTGATGGGTTTTCCTACAGAACCAAGGCGATTTCCCATTAAAGGAGAATTAATGGTAATGGCCGGGGACGTTTCGCTCAAACCATAGGCGTCATAGGTCGGGATTCCGACATCGATAAAGAATTTGGCGATGTCCACGTTCATGGGGGCACTGCCCGTAACCGCGTTTTCCAGGCACCCTCCAAAGCGGGCTCTGATCTTTTTCAAGACGAGTTTATCCAGAATTTTATATTTCAAACTCACTTTACCTGTTTCCCGCTTGAGCTTTGCCGCCGCCAGCGCCGCTTCAAAGAGTTTTAGTTTTAAGCCGCCTTCTTCCCGCATTTTGGCCCAGACCCCATTATAGACTTTATTGAATATCCGGGGTACGGTGATCATAAAGGTGGGCTGGATTTTGGGTAAATCGTCAATTAAAGTTTCGACCGCTCCCATGATGCCAATGGAACCTCCTCTCATCGTAAAGGCATGTAAATCAGCGGTAATGCCGAAAGAATGCGCCCAGGGAAGCATGGAAATGCAGCGGCTCTTTTCGGTCAGGTTTGTAAACCAGGCCAAGCCTGCTTTGACATTCTCCGCCAGATTACCGTGAGAAAGAAGGACCCCTTTCGGTTCGCCCGTAGTTCCCGACGTGTAGATCAGCACCGCGACATCGGTGGGTTTTGGTTTAATGGACGGTACAGGTTTGCCCGCGCCTTTTTTCTCCAATTCCGCCATCGAGTTTTCACCTGTGCCCTCTATCAAAAAGATCTGTTTGAGCGTGGGGATTTCGGCAGGGAAATTTTTTACTTTTTCCAGCACTTCCGGTTTGGATACAAACAAAATTTTGATCCCGGCGTCTTTTACAATATACTTCCACATCGTAACTAATTCTTTTTCATACATCGGCACGTAGGCGGCGCCTAATCCCTGCGTGGCCATTTCTCCAATGAGCCATTCCTTCCGGTTATTGGCTATAATACCGACGGTGTCTCCTGCCTGAACCCCGATGGCGGATAATCCCGCCCGAAGATTATTTACACGAGCACCGATTTGGCTATAAGTCACCCATTGATAAACACCGCCGCCGTCTTTTTCACCGATTAACTGATTATTGGGGTATTTGGAGACGCTGTGTTCAAAAATATCCACCAAATTATCAGGGGGATCATATACATTGCTGTATTCACCATATTCAAAAATCGCCATAAACTCCTCCATTCTTTTCTAAAACTGTAGAATTAAACGAACTGAAAAAACCGGCTGCGACAAAATTACTGAGTGATGGGTTAAGTTTCGATTGTAAACGTTTAGTGGCACTACTTCGGACAACTGCGGTTCTGGAAATTTTGTTTCATTCAAAGAATAGCGTCCAAAAGAACGGTTCCTGTTTATTGATAATAAACTTCCTATAGATAACTAAATACTATGAATAATGATGTGGTAAGTCAAGAGGAAAGTGGCCGTAAAATTTGAGGCGGGGGTGTCGATGTTTGCCGACAAACTTAATTTTGTTGATACCGGGCCGTCATGAAACGATGCGTCGGGTCTGGACCGGATGACCCGGTCAAGCGGATCATGACAGAGGGGCGCTACTCGTCTTTTTTATAATATTTGGCCCACTTCGCGTCAATCTGATTCTGGATATCAGCTATTTGCGCGTCGGTCAGGATCTTGAACCGTGATTGCGCCCGAAAATATTCACGCACCGGTATCAGCTTGCGTTTTTCAACAATCTTTTCGGATGCCGCTGTCAGCCTGAACTCGCCCTTGACGATTTCGTAGAGATCATAATATCCGGTTTCCACGGCAAGCCTGCCGATCTTTATTCCATATCGCGGATCATAACCCCAGCCCGGCGGGCAGGGAATATGGATATGAAAATATTTCGTGCCCGGAAGGTTCATGCAGTTTTTTATTTTGTCGTAGAGATCCAGCGGGTATGCCGCCGAACACGCGGCAACATAGCTTAAGCTATGCGCCGCCATGATGGCCGGGACATCCTTTTTCTGCTGGAGTTTTCCCTTGAACGGCGTATTGGCGGTGATAGCGCCGATCGGGGTCGTGCCCGAGCGCTGTACACCGGTGTTCATGTAACCTTCGTTGTCGTAGCAAAAATAGATGAAGTTGTCACCGCGCTCCGCCGCGCCCGATAAAGCCTGCAATCCGATATCGCTTGTTCCGCCGTCGCCCGCCCAGGCGGCCACAGTGGTATGCTCATTCCCTTGAGTTTTGAGAGTTGCCAGAATTCCCGTGGCAGCGGCCGCCGTTGAAGCAAATGTCACATTCAGACAGGGAAGTTTCGTCGAAGCAACCGGGAAAAGCCCCTGAAGCACCGTCAGGCAGCTGGGAGGCACAACAAGGATTGTGTCTTTCCCCAGGGCTTTGAGGCCGACTCTGTAGGCGATGGCCAGGCCGCAGCCGGTGCATGCCCTTGTTCCCGGATGGACAAATTCTTCTGTCGGTAAACTTAATATGTTTGTTTTAACCTGCATGTGATTCTCCTAAAGCTTAAGCCCGATCCACGTGGGTTCCGTGGAAACTCTGCCTTGCGTCGCCGTCCTGAGGGCTTGTGTCAAATCATCCGT
>JAQTOJ010000237.1 GCA_028713395.1 Dehalococcoidales bacterium
CGTACTCTCCAATCCTCCGCAGGGCGGCAGCCTCAACAAGGTAGTGTATGAAGAAAATGGCGAACCCCAGGGCTATGTTATATATAATATGTTACCTCTACCCGGCGCCCCCGGCGCGCGTTTGCAGATACGCGACCTGATATGGTTGAACTACAGCGCTTACCGGGCTTTCTGGGAACACTTCACCAACATGGATTTGATACAGGAAATGGTCTGGCGGGCGCCCGCCGGCGATCCTCTCCCGCACCTGATACTGGAGCCGCGCATGCTCAAAGCCACCGCCGGGGATGGTATTTTGGCACGGCTGGTCGACGTGAAAAATGCCATGACGCAGCGGGGTTATCAGGCGGAAGGTTCGCTTACCTTTGCCTTGACTGACGAAATTTGTCCCTGGAATCAAGCCACCTGGAAGCTGGAAACATCCTCAAAAGGCAGCCGCGTCACCAAAACCAAACAAACGGCGCAGATCACTCTACCGGTATCGACGCTGGCGATGCTGCTCTTCAATCAGATTACTGCCACCGAGTCCATGCGTATGCATCGGCTTGACGCCAACGAACCGGAGGCGCTGAAAGATTGGGATAGAGTCATGCAGACGCTCTATAAACCCGCCTGCGTGGATAATTTCTAAGAGATACTCGGGAGCTTCGCTCTCCCCCTAAAAGAGCCTGTCCCGTATGCGCGACTTCATCGCCATCCCGTATGAATCTCAATGAATCGGGACTTGATACGGGAGGGAGATACAGCTATCGCCAGAGACATATTCGGGTTAAAGTATCGCTCTCCCCCTAGAAGGGGGAGATACAGAGGGAGTTGACATAAACCCCGTCTAGAAAACATGCCACACTTTTTCGTGATTTGGTCTGTAGTCCGGCGTCTTACTGGTGGCACAGGCGTCTCACCTGTGGGTTTCCCAAAGCGCCAAGGTCATTTTCCCCGTCTTTGCGAGAAGTCCCGATACAATCGGGACGACGAAGCAATCTATAGCCGCGCTCGAGTGTATCCCGTCCGGAAAATTAAGTACCTCGTCCACAAGTAATCGCATTACCTTTTGGTCTTTACGTCATCCCAGGCTTGATCTGTAGTCCGGCATCGTTCTCTATCCCGTATTATTTACTCCCTTTGCAAGTACTCCCTTGTTATTTGATATTTGCAATAATCGTATAGTACAATTGAGCTTTCTCGTGCCAGATGATAGATGCGAACGAGAGGAGGTTGTATATGGTTTTTGAAGTGAAAATGGTCAAAGCGGAGGAGATGAAGCAATTCCTCAAGGTGGCCGGCACTGCCCTGATGTTCTCTTCAGAAAACACCAAGCTGGAGCCCGAATGGACGTTATGCGGCTTTGAAAACGGCAAAATCGTTACTTCCTATGCCTACTGGCCGCTGTTCGTCTACCTGAATGGCAAAGAAGCCGCCGTGCCGGGTGTCACCATGGTCGGCACCTTGCCGGCTTACCGTGCCTACGGTTACCTGAGAAAGGTCATCACCCATCACTGCAATCTGCTGCATGAACAGCAGAACGGCCCCATCACGGAATTACACGCCAGTCGCGCCGCCATCTACCAGCGTTTTGGCTACGGCATTGTCACCGGTGCGATGACCTATAAAGTCGAACCACGGTATATAGAATTTGCCTGCCCGCAAGCCATTCCGGGACGTTTGCGCGATCTCGAAGACTCGGAAACCGATGTTCTTGATAAGGTATACACCGCCTTTACTGCTAACAAAATGGGGTATTTGCACCGCTTCAAACTGACTTGGGACCTGGGCACTTTATTCGCGCCCACTGCCCCGGGCATGAGTCTGAACAAGGTGGTGTATGAAGAAAAGGGGAACCCTCTGGGGTACGTTATTTACACTATGGGTCCCCCCGGACCGGGCGCCGCCAATCTGCAAAACGGGCAAATTTTTATTCGGGACTTGGCATGGCTGACACCCGCCGCCTACCGCGGTATCTGGGCGCATTTCGCCAACAACAATCTGATCGAAGATATTACCTGGGGACGCGTGCCGGTGGACGACCCGTTGCCATATCTTTTACTGGAACCGCGCATGTTAAGAGCGACCCTGCGGGACGATGTTCTGGCGCGTTTGGTGGACGTCGATAAAGCCCTGCCGCTACGAGGCTATCAGGAAACCGGCGAACTGACGTTCAAGGTGATTGATGATCTGTGTCCCTGGAACACCGGCGCCTGGAAGCTGGAAGTCGATAAACAAGGCAGCCGCGTCACCAAAACCAGGCTATCGCCTCAAATCACTTTACCGGTAAATACTTTGGCGATGTTGTTCTATAACCAGATCAATGCCACCCAGGCACTCCGCATGGGTAGGCTGGACGCCCCAAAACCGGAGGCATTGAAGGATTGGGATAGGATCATGTCCACTCCTTACAAACCTGCCTGCTCTGACGGATTCTAAAGTAAATAAAGAAATCGCCCCAAAAAATCGGGGCGATTTCCTTTTGTAATACTTTTTAAAAACAACCGTATATATGTATATGAGGCCTGGATGTAACGACTGATAAGTGACAAGATAATTGGGAGGAGACTGTGAAAATTTACAAGACAGGCTTATTTGTTGCAGCGCTACTATCAACAAGTCTCTTAATATTGGGGTGTGACTCTTCTGCGTCACAAACCCCAACGACTCCCCTTACCATTTGCGATTTATACCAGAGGATGTTAACGCCTGCAACAACTGTGTCGATTGACACATCCGCAATCATCGAATCCAATTCTTATTCATGGTGGGGCAAAGGGTACGGAGGGGTTGTCTCATTCCTGGGGAATAACCCGAAAACCTGGAACCCTTCACGGCTGGATTTCGGTGGCGATAACACCCCTTATCTTGAATATCTTACCGGTGCAGATTGGACCAACGGCCCGCAGGGCAGAAACGAATTCCCCTTCAAGCAACCGGCTATTCCCGATGCCTGTGTCATCGGCCGTCTTGCGGAATCGTTTGAGATAGTCGACCAATATACTTTAATATTTGATCTGCGTCCCCGGGTCTATTACTGGGGAAATAATCCCAAAGTGCCGGGATATGGACGGGAGATGGTGGCGGCTGATTACATTGCCGCCTCAGAAAGAATGCAATCCAATCCGTCCAGT
>JAQTOJ010000238.1 GCA_028713395.1 Dehalococcoidales bacterium
GGCGGTCAGATCAACCCAAAGGATTTTGCCCGCCCATCCATAAACATTCACCATCTTTAGCTTCTTTCCTTTGCGGGTGTTAATTTCAAGGCTTTCATAGTGCAGTATTGCACGCAAACCGGACCGCCCGATTGACCCCGACAGAGATCGCACTGGAAAGCCACGTTTTTCCTCTGGTTGATTTTTATTCTCGGGGGATCAAAAGGACAGGCTTGCCGGCATTTGCCGCACCCGTCACAATAAGCGGCATCGATATACCGGGTGCCGTTAGCATCGATACAGAAGGCTTTATCCGCCTGCGGGCAGGCAAAATAGCAGCTTGGGGAAAGACACTGCTGGCAGGATTTGAAAATATAATTGGCTTCGAACGGATCGCGCTCCAGGAAAGACCTCGAGAGCGTGGGATTGAATTCCGTTTCGTGAGCGAAAGAACACATCAAGCCGCAAACCCCGCAACCGGCGCAGATGGTGGTGTCATGGGTAATGACCGGCGCGGCGCCAATGACATCACTTGTCCGGGGTGTGGTGGTTTTGGTGGGGGTTGGGGTCGTAGTGGTCGTCCTCGTGGTCGTGGGCGTCGTGGTAGATACCGGCGTGGTGGTAGTCGTGGTGGTGGGGGTGGCCGTAGTGGTAGTAGTAGTCGTAGTGGTGGTGATGGCCGAGGTGGTAGCGAGCGTCTCGGTGACGGCGGTAGTGGATGTCGTTGTGGTGGCGGGCGTGGATTCAGGGATGACTTCGGTGGTGTCATCCACACAAGCGGCCATTCCGGCTACCACACCGACGGCGACCACGGCGCCGGCGCCTTTAATAAATTGCCGGCGGGTAATGCCGCCGGGGATAATCTTTTTATCCGCCATTAAATTACTCTTTCATTCCAGATTAATACAAGAATTGCCCTAGTTTAGCACGGTGCATATGGGAATTCAATGTTTTGGCAGATGATTGTATACAGCAAACGGGATTGACTACGGGATGTGCCGTCTGCGCCGGGATGACATTACGATGTCAGATTACATCTGTCCGAGACCAGCTTGAACCGCAGAGTAATGGTTAGCATTTTTGGCGCGCCTATCTTATAATTGGTAATTACCGACCACATGGAGGGGTGACCGAGTGGACGATGGTAGCGGTCTTGAAAACCGCCGTAGCGCAAGCTACCGCAGGTTCGAATCCTGTCCCCTCCGCCACTACTACTAATTTCTCAATAAACAAGCTACAATAATCAAGCCATGAATGCTATCCTTTCTCAAATCAGAGCCGAACTGAAAGCCAGCGTGGATGCCAAAACGCAGGCGAGTTTTCAGCGTTTTTTCAAAGAGCCGGTGAAAGCCTACGGCGTGAAAACCGCCACCGTGGAGAAAATCGGGGCGAAATACTGGAAAGAGATTGCCCATTTACCTAAAGCAGAGATATTTACGCTGTGCGAGGATCTATATAAATCCGATTACATGGAAGAGGCCTTCATTGTTTCCGGTTGGGCGCCGCGGCTCACCGTCCAGTTTCAACCCGGGGATCTATCACTTTTTTACCGCTGGATCGATGTTTATATCAATAACTGGGCGAAATGCGATGGTTTCTGCAATCACACCATGGGGAATTTCTTTGAGAAATTCCCGGAATTACTGCCGGAACTGGAAAAGTGGGCGAAAACAAAGAACCGCTGGGTGAAACGCGCCGCGGCAGTTTCGTTGATCGTCCCCGCTAAAAGAGGCAAATATCTGGAAAATGCTTTCAGAATCGCCGATATCCTGCTCACAGACAAGGACGATATGGTGCAAAAGGGCTATGGCTGGCTGCTCAAGGAAGAGAGCCGATTGCACCAAAAAGAGGTGTTCGATTACGTGGTGAAAAACAAAAAGGTCATGCCGCGCACTGCCCTGCGCTATGCCATTGAGTTGATGCCGCCGGAAATGAGACAAGAAGCAATGAAGAAGGACTAAAAAATGAGCCGGGAACTGGATGCCATTAAAAAATACATAGGGACTGAGGCGGTGACGACGCAGCACTACATCGATGCCGGCAGCATCAAGTTCTACGCGGAATCGATTCTGGACCCGGACCCGCGTTACCGTGAAATATCCGATGAGATGTTGGCGCCGCCCTGTTATTACGGCAGCGCCACCGGCGTGCGTAATGCCGCCGCCGACGATCCCCGCATTTTAGCCGGCATCAGCGTACCCATGCCGGCAGGATGGGTGGGCATGAACGCCGCCGATGATTTTGAGATGCTGGAAGATATGCACCCCGGCGATTTATTGACCTGCCACGAAAAAATCACCGACGCTTATGAAAAACAGGGCAAGAGCGGACGGCTCATCTTTGTGCTGCGGGAAAAGAAATATATCAATCAACGCGGCAAGGTGGCGCTCATCCGGCGCATGACTACAGTTTCACGCCCCGCCAGCAAAGAGGTAGTGAAACATGAATGAAATAAGAATCGGGCAAAATATTCCCGGATTGGCGAAAGGTCCGGTGAGGGTGCGGCAACTGGTCATGTTCTCCGCCGCCACCGGGGAATTCGTGGACATTCATTACGATAAGGATTTTGCGCTGAAGGCAGGTCTGCCGGATGTGATCATTCAGGGAACCTACAAAACCGCGATCATCTGCCAGATGCTCAAGGATTGGGCGGGCAGTACGCGGACCATCAAGCGGGTGAACGTGCGGCACCTGGGCATGGACGTGGTGAATAATACCCTGACCGCCGGCGGTAAAGTGACAAAAATTGAGGACAACCGGGTAGAATGTGAGGTCTGGATCGATAACCAGCTCGGGCAGCGTACCGTTTTCGGCACGGCTTCGCTGGTTATTTGCTAGTGCTGACCGTGGTCAGTTTCGCCCAGCCCATAGCGGTGGGGTTGTAACCCTTGATGTACGGTTTCGTGAGCACATAGCTCTTGCCGAACCACAGCGGTATGCAAGCGGCTTCATCCACCATAATCTGTTCCACCTGCTGGTAAATCTGCAGGCTTTTGGCGGTATCCGACTCCGAACCGGCGGTATCCAACAAAGCATCGGCCCGGGGGCTGGAATACCCGCCGTAATTGTATGGAGAATCGCTGCGGAATAAAACTTCGAGGAAGTTTTGCGGGTGCGGATAAT
>JAQTOJ010000239.1 GCA_028713395.1 Dehalococcoidales bacterium
GGTGGTGGACAAGAGAAATATTTAAAATTATTCCAATTCTAAATCGAAGCGCTATTTTTGTTGGCGTCTTTATCGGCGTCCTCAACGTATAACCTAAAGGTCACACGTGTATAATACGCCTCGTCGCCTCCGCCTAGCCCCACTGGAATGGGACAGTTCAACTAACGAATTCTAGTTCTCTTCGTTCCTACAATTCGAGTTTCACTGCCGCCGCAATATCATCTTTGATTTAAAAATGGAATTAGTGATGATCTGCCCGATATGAATTCAAGCTGCACCCGGCTTAAGGCTTTCTTTTTTTGAGTATTTCGATCAGTTTGTCGCGATAGAAATAGGCCGCGACGAAAATTGCCGCACCAAGAACCAGAATAACCGTTAAAGAAATATATTGTCCATTGATGGCGAACGCTCCGGTAACGGAAAGCATAATCGTGCCAAAGATACGCCCGGCAGTGGAGATTACGATAAACGTTCCCGTGGGAATGCGGCTGACTCCCATGATGTAGCATAAATAATCCTTGGGAAATCCCGGAATCAGAAACAGCAGAAAAGAGACCAGAAGCCCTTTGTGTTCCATAAAGTGGTCAAATTTTTCAAACACTTCTTTTTTGACCACGTTTTCTATAAGCGGTTCGCCGAAAAATCTTGCCAGCATAAAAGCGATCCAGGAACCGAGAGTTAATCCGATTGTCGAATAAAGAGTTCCCCAGAAGGGGCCATAGATAATACCGCCGATGATGCCGGTCAACTCTCCCGGAATAGGCGCCGCCACAACTTGTATGATCTGGATCAAGATGAAAATAAACTGATCGTAAGGATATGACCGGATGAAATTTAACAGTTTATCTTTGTCTTTAAAGAGCAGATACAGATCGTAATGAATGAAAATGCAGATGGATAGGATGATTAAAAGGAGTAAGAAGAAAAACCTGAAAATTAAACGTTTATTCATGGAAGCATCTTCGTTCGCATTATCCTTATTGTTTGATTTTCTTCGTATCTTCCGGAGATTGTTTTTCCGGTTCATTCATCGCCTGCTTGAACCCTCTAATCGCTTTACCTATTGATCCTCCCAGTTCCGGCAGTTTACCGGGACCAAAAATAATCAAAACGATGGCCAGAATGATTATAAGGTGCATAGGTTGAAAAAGTCCTTCAAACATGGTGTTGCCTCCCTTAACGTTAACTGATACCAAACTTCGGTTTGGAATTTCTTTTACCCTATAATATAATTTTACCTGCGTCAAACTTATTGTTTTGTGCCGTCGACCGTTTGGAGCGGATGTGAATTTGTTCAACCAAAACAGTTGACTTTAAAAATGCTCTATGCAAAAAAACAAATGGGAATTTTTCAATTGTTTAATTTTACCAATAAATTATTATTGTAAGAGGGGGATGGAATTTCTATGGCTAAAATTCCGCAAAAGTTGGAAAGGAAAAAATCAGAAATCTATAAGGACGCGCCAATCGCAAAATTCGGCGAGAGAAAGCCTGATTTTACGACCATGGGGAGAAAAATAAAAAATCCTCATAAAAAATTCCGGGAAGTTGTTTGTGTGGAAGCCTGCCGGACGCCTTATGGAAAGGCAGGTGGAGCGCTCAAAGAATTTTCTGCAATGGAGCTTGGCGCTCTGGCGATTAAAGAAGTTCTGCGCCGCACCGAGGGCAAGGTAAAGCCCGCGGATGTTGATTATATATTTATGGGACAGGTTGTTCCCGCCGGCTGCGGTCAGGTGCCGGGACGTCAGGCGACAATTCTGGCGGGCGTGCCGGAATCAGTGCCCTCCATTACCGTCAATAAAGTATGTTCTTCCGGGATAAAGACAATAGATCTGGCGTTTCAAATGATTCTTCTCGGACGCGCCGAAGTCTGCATCGCCGGCGGTCAGGAGAGTATGAGTAACTGCCCTTTTGTTTTGCCGGATATGCGCTGGGGAGCGAGGATGGCTCTGCCCAACGGCCGCGTGGTGGATTCGATGGTTTATGACGGACTGTGGGACGCCTTTTATAACCGCCATATGGCGATTCACGGCTCGGAAGTGGCCGATGAATTCGGCTTTACTAGGGCAGAACAGGATGAATGGGCTCTCAATTCCCAGATGAACGCTGTTCGCGCGATGAATGAAGGCAAACTTGATGATGAAATTTTCTCGGTCGAAGTAAAGCAGGGCAAAAAAGTAATTGTTTTTGATAAGGATGAAGGGCCGAGGCCGGAGACAACTCTGGAAGTTTTGGCAAAACTGCCTCCGGTTTTTAATCATTTGAGTACCGTAACCGGCCAGCCGGGAAGTGTCACCGCCGGAAACGCTCCGGGCGTCAACGACGGCGGCGATGTTTGTCTTTTGATGAGCCGGGAAAAAGCCGATGAGCTGGGTCTTAAGCCCATCTTCACCATTGTCGATTATGCAGAAGTTTCACAGCCGACCAAAGACATCGCGACTGTGCCGGGTCTGGCCATTAAAAAAATTCTGGAACAAAACGATATGACGCTTGACCAGATGGACGTGATCGAAATCAACGAAGCCTTTGCCGCAGTGGCGCTGGTGAGCTGCCGTTCTATCCTCGGCATGACCAAAGAAGAAATGTTTAGAAAGGTGAATATCAACGGTGGAGCGGTTGCGTTCGGCCATCCCATCGGGGCGACTGGCGCCAGAATTGCCATGACGCTGGGCTATGAACTGCGGCGGCGTGGCGGAGGATGGGGCGTCTGCGGAATCTGTTCGGGGCATGCGCAGGGCGATGCGATGCTCATCCGCGTGGACTAAAAAGCCGGCTTCATACGGCTACCTTTGTTGGCTTCGTCGTCGGCATCCTCGACGTATAACCTGAAGGTCACACGTGTTCATATACGCCTGCGGTGCCTCCTCCTTACCGCCTCGGTATCCTGATGAATCCAACTTTTTTAAAAAATAAATAAAGGTGTCATTCCCCGGCTCGCAGACCGGCGTATGCCGGTTGACCGGGGAATTCAGTCCTTATATATCCTCCCTCTCTTGATGGGAGGGATTGAGGGAGGGTGAATATTTAATCTTAGATTTATCAGTTGAAGGAGCATCCAAACGCTCCATCCCCTGCAACTGTGGCTCTAAGGCTAA
>JAQTOJ010000240.1 GCA_028713395.1 Dehalococcoidales bacterium
AACCCCGAGTATTGTGCCGCCGATCTACTGGCACAATCGGAACACGACGATCTTTCCCAGGCTATCTTGATCACACCTTCCCGCAAACTGGCGAGTGAAGTGGTGAACGCGCTGGAATCACAGTTGAAACAACTAACGCGGCAAGCCATTTTGAAGAAATCGTTGAACGACAATTGTATCATCGCGGTTACCGGGAATATCGATGAAGCCATCGACCTGTTGAACCTGTATGCCCCGGAACACGCTTTGATACTGACGCGGCCGAACACCGCTTATGAAGAACGGATTGTGAATGCCGGGTGTATTATTTATGGTAACAAAGCCACTGTGCCGATGAGCGATTATGTCTCCGGACCATCACATTCACTACCGACCGAGGGTACCGCCAGATTCGCCTCTGCGCTGAATGTGACCGACTTCGTGAAAATCACGAACCTGAGCAGTGTGGGAGACGCATTGATGAATCTGGCGGGAGAAGCCGGAATCATGATGGCGCGCGCCGAGGGACTGGACGCGCATGCCAATGCCATGGAGTTGAGGCTGAAGAAGACGAAGAAGAAAAAGTAAATGTCATCATACTATCATACTGAGCGCAGCGAAGAATCTTTTACGCCTGTAAATAGGCAACGAGATTCTTCACCCGCCTGAGGCAGGTTCAGAATGACAAGCGATGCGGAGAATAAAATGGGCATAGAAAAACTGATACGCAAAGAACTGCTGTCTTTTGGCGGGTACGCGGCGGCGGCCTCGCCGGAAACACTGGCTGGCAAGATTGGGATGCGCGAGCAGGATATCATCAAGCTGGACGCCAACGAAAATCCCTATGGACCATCTCCCCGCGTGCAAAAAGCCCTGTCAAAATATCAACAATTTCACATCTATCCGGACGACGGGCAGGAAAAACTACGTCAATTATTGGCCGATTATACCGGCATGGACATGAAATATATCGTGGCAGGGGGCGGTAGCAACCAATTGATTGACTTGTTGGTGCGGCTCTTTGTGGCGGAAGGCGACGAAATAATCAATTGCACGCCGACTTTCGGAGTATACAGCTTCAGCACGCGGCTGGTGGGCGGTAAACTGGTAGAAGTACCCAGAAAAGATGACTTCAGTCTCGATATGAAAACTGTCAAGACAGCCATCAACTCTAAAACGAAACTTATATTTCTCGCCAACCCCAATAATCCCACCGGCAACTTGACACCAGAAACAGAAATCGTTGAGCTGCTATCAACCGGCGTACCGGTGGTAGTGGACGAAGCCTATTATGAATTCAGCGGGATGACGGTTTTACCCCTGGTCAAGACGTACGATAACCTGATCGTTTTGCGGACTTTCAGCAAATGGGCAGGGCTAGCCGGACTGCGCGTTGGCTACGGGTTTTTTCCTCCAGCCATCGCCGACTTCATGCTGCGCATCAAAATCCCTTATAATGTCAATGTAGCCGCCCAGGTAGCCGTAAATGAATCGATCAAAGATGCGGCTTACCTCATGGCAAGCGTCCAACTCATGGTGAAGGAACGGGAAATACTTTTCCAAGGTTTAAAGAAGATGAAATGGTTGCAACCGTACCCCTCGCAGGCGAACTACATCCTGTGTCGCGTTTCGGGCATCACCGCCACACAAGTACACAAACGTTTACAGGAAAAGGGCATTTTAGTGAGGTATTTTGACCAACCACGTTTACAGGACTGTATCCGTTTCAGTGTCGGAAAACCGGCACACACCAATGCTCTACTAACAGCCTTGAAGGAAATCGGAGGTTAGACATGGCGCAGCGAAAATCCACCGTCAAACGGGAGACACAAGAGACGAACATCAGCCTGTCTTTGAATCTGGACGGCTCCGGCGAATACCAAATCAGCACGGGGATCAAAATGCTCGACCACCTGCTGTCGCAGACCGCCAAACACGGGCGGCTGGACTTAACGATTAAAGCCACCGGTGATGACGAGCACCATGTTACAGAAGATATTGCCATTTGCCTGGGGAAGGCGCTGAACAAGGCGCTGGGCGAAAAGTTGGGCATCACCCGCATGGGCGATGCTACCGTGCCCATGGATGAATCTCTGGCGATGGTGGCATTGGATATATCGGGACGCGGTTATTGTGAACTGGACTTGCCCTTTAAAAAGAACGATATGCGCGGTTTTCACACCGACCTCGTGAGGCATTTCATCGAGACCTTTGCCGCGGAAGGTAAACTCAACCTGCATGCCCTGATACTCTACGGAGAAAACGACCACCACATGGTCGAGGCGCTTTTTAAAGCACTGGGCAGAGCATTAGACATCGCCACGCGGGTGGATCCCCGAATCAAAGGTAAAGTGCCCAGCACGAAACAAAAAATCGAGTAAATCCGGTTATTTTACCTGAATAATCATCTTGGATTCCCGCTCCGATAGAATACTGAGTGTGCCACTTTCGCGGGGATAGAAATTAGAGAAAGATAGAGAGACAATGGCTGAGAAAAAACAAAAACAGGCGCATGAACCGTCCCCCAATTTACGAGGCTTGACCTGGGTTTATGGTTTGAACCATCGCTTTGCGCCAAATCCGCACTGGAGCAATGCCCATTGCGCCGTCTGCCGGGATGAATTCAAGGTTGCCGATCCAGCCAACCAGGAACACGAGGGTTATACGTCACTGGGCGGGCAGCACTGGATCTGCGTGCGGTGCTATGAAGAACACCGAAGCGCCTGCGAATGGCGGACGAATAACTGGGATTAGACGTACGGTTCCGTTTAATTGAGCAAGCAATAGACAATTATTACCTGTATTTCTACTATTTATACCGGGCTTTTGTGGCAAATATATCTATGTTTATTCATCTTTTATTACAATTCTCTGTCAAAAATTCTGAAACCCGTTGACTTGAGATATTATGTATAATAAAATGCCCCTATTAAAGGGGGGCAAATGATGAATAAATTTCTGGGCATTGCACTGGTTGTTCTGGCGATCGGCATGGCGGTTCTACCAAAATATACTGACCAAGACCGCCATGAACTGCGATCTTTGCCGGGGTAGAGAAGCCGCTTCTCAATTTTTCCGGTCGGGTTGCGGGGCACCTTCTCAAAGAAAATAC
>JAQTOJ010000241.1 GCA_028713395.1 Dehalococcoidales bacterium
TTGCCGCGATCAATGCCAACCTGTCCGGTGGCGGGCTGGAAATGGCCATGGCTTGCGATTTCCGGTTCATGGCGAAAAATGCCAGCGCCTCTCAGAGTGAAGTGAACGTAGGGATTCTGCCGGGTAGAACCCGCCATGGAGGCTGTGCGCTCGTTATACTCTTTGCAGAAGCCCATAATATTGATACCGTGCTGACCCAGAGCGGGGCCAACAGGGGGCGCCGGATTTGCTTTACCGGCGGGAATTTGTAATTTAATGACGGCGACTATTTTTTTTGCCACACCACTCTCCTAACGAGCTATCAGCCATCAGCTATTAGCTACCTGGTTTATAGTTTTTCTACTTGCAGGAAGTCCAGTTCCACCGGGGTTTCCCGGCCGAAGAGGGAAAGTAAAACTTTAACCTTTCCTTTTTCAACACCCACTTCATCTACGATACCGACGAAATCGGTGAAGGGTCCGTCAACAACACGGACACTCTGCCCCTGCTTGAAACCAACCTTGATCTTGGGGGTTTCGGCGCGCATGCGTTTCAGTATCTGATCCACTTCACTTTGCTGAAGCGGGACGGGTTTGCCGCCGCTACCCACGAACCCGGTCACGGCCGGGGTATTACGCGTGATCGCCCAGGTGCGATCCGACATGATCATTTCAACGAGTATGTAACCGGGCAGAATTTTCTTCTGGATAGAGCGTTTTTGACCGCTTTTGATTTCCACTTCCTCTTCGGTGGGTATAATTACCTGGAAGATCTCGTCACCGGAATCCATTGACTTGATACGTTGCTCAAGATTCTTTTTGACGCGCTCCTCATAACCCGAGTAGGTATGGATCGCAAACCAGCTTTTTACATTATCTGCCACAGAATACCTCTAGAACAATACCGTTTAAAATGCCAGTTTACAGGTTCAGCAGGAACTTTTCTACGAGTTTAGTAAACCCGAAGTCGATTCCCCCGAGCACGATACCGACACTAATGGCGACCACTAGCACCAGACCGGTGAGATACACAACCTCCCGGCGCGAGAGCCAGGTGACCTTCTTCATTTCGGAGATAGTATCTCCGACGAATCTTACGATCGCGTTCTTCGGTTTGGCCGTAGTTGGGGTGGCTGTATTAGTTGACGGCAACTGACACCTCTTGCATTATCTGACTTCGCGGTGGAGTTTCTGCGCGCGGCATTGCGGGCAGTATTTATTCAACTCCAAGCGCTGGGAGTCATTCCTTTTATTTTTTTTGGTTGTATAGGTTCGTTCCTTGCATTCCGTACAGGCAAGCGTCACGATTACCCGATTTTCACTTTTAGCCATGTTATTCGATTATCTTGGTAATGGTACCGGCCCCTACCGTTCTACCTCCTTCACGAATGGAGAACCGCATGCCTTGTTCCATAGCCACGGGGTAGATGAGTTTGATTTTGGCGTTAATATTATCGCCAGGCATAACCATTTCTACGCCTTCGGGCAGTTGGAGTTCACCGGTAACATCAGTGGTTCTGATGTAGAACTGCGGTTTATAACCATTGAAGAACGGGGTATGGCGGCCGCCTTCATCTTTGCTCAAGACCATGACCTGGGCTTCAGCATAGGTGTGCGGTTTGATAGAGCCGGGAGCGGCCAAGACCTGACCGCGTTCGATATCAGCACGTTCCACGCCGCGCAGAAGAACGCCAACGGCATCACCGGGCTCTGCGTAATCCAGTATCTTGTGGAACATTTCCAAACTGGTGGCAACGACTTTCTTGGCTTCATGGTGCAGACCGACGATTTCAACTTCATCACCGGCTTTGATAACGCCACGTTCCACTCTACCGGTGGGCACCGTGCCGCGGCCTTTGATGCTGAAAACATCTTCGACAGACATTAAGAATGGTAAGTCCTTGGGACGAACGGGTGTCGGGATATATTCATCGACGGCATCCATCAATTTCAGGATGGGGCCGCACCATTTGCAATCTCTCTTGCCGCAGCCGCATTCCATGGCTTTGGAAGCCGCGATTCTGACGATGGGGATTTTATCGCCGGGGAAGTTATACTTGGTCAGAAGTTCTCTGAGTTCCATCTCAACGAGCTGTAACAATTCTTCGTCTTCCATGAGGTCGCATTTGTTAAGGGCGACGACGATGTAAGGCACGTTGACCTGGCGGGACAGCAGGATGTGTTCGCGGGTCTGTGGCATCGGGCCGTCAGGCGCAGAGACGACGAGGATGGCGCCATCCATCTGGGCGGCGCCGGTGATCATGTTTTTGATGTAGTCGGCGTGTCCAGGGCAGTCGATATGAGCATAATGCCGTTTGGCAGTTTCGTATTCAATATGAGCAATGGCAATGGTCATGCCACGCGCTTTTTCTTCCGGTGCGTTATCAATGGTATCGAAGGCGCGGAAGGCGACGTTGCCGCCCTGCTGCTTCGAGAGTACCAGTGTAATGGCCGCGGTTAAAGTGGTCTTGCCATGGTCGACGTGACCAATGGTGCCGACATTAACATGCGGTTTGCTTCTGTCAAATTTTTGTTTAGCCATTAAAATCCCCCTTCATTAATCCGAGCCCACAATCAGATTCGAACTGATGACCCCGGTCTTACCAAGACCGTGCTCTACCAACTGAGCTATGTGGGCGTTATTCCAAACTATATTATACTGTTTTTTATCCTGGAGTCCAATATTCTGTCAAAAATGGTGGAGAGGACAGGGTTCGAACCTGTGAAGCCCGTAAGGGCGACAGTTTTACAGACTGTTCCGATTAACCACTCCGGCACCTCTCCGCTTGCATAATCAGGCTAAGACCAAGCCCGAGAGGGGAGTCGAACCCGCTAACCTACCGATTACAAGTCGGTTGCGCTACCCTTGCGCCACTCGGGCGTATAATCCACGCCCAACAATGTAAAAGTGCACAACTTAAGTATTATATAAAACTAAGGGGAGTAAAGTCAATTAATTTTGAGAAAGCTGTCAATGTTCTACGATAATGACAGTAGTTAACTGTTCAGGGAAAATGTCAGTATGAAGGAAGAAGTGACATTGAGCCGTAAAGAACAGCAAAGACTAATGATACTCAATCGGATAACAAGGAATGA
>JAQTOJ010000242.1 GCA_028713395.1 Dehalococcoidales bacterium
ATTCCTTGTTATCCGATTGAGTATCATTAGTCTTTGCTGTTCTTTACGGCTCAATGTCACTTCTTCCTTCATACTGACATTTTCCCTGAACAGTTAACTACTGTCATTATCGTAGAACATTGACAAAATATGTGAAAATCATTGACAGCCGGATTTAAAGTGACTATGCTAATTATTAGGTTAACTGACGGAAATCACCCAGGGTCGGCGAATTCAGACCACCGGAATTTCCCATCGTATACCTGGAAAATCCATGAAGAATACAAGATCGATACGTGCGGTTTTACATGACCGCGTTAATGATAAGCCTGCCAGCCGCATGCAGTCCTAGACCACATCATTTCTGATGTTAAACACGCTTTTTCTTTGTGGTCTTTTCGTGCTCCTGGGAACCAGCCTGGCCACCGCCGCTTTAGCCGTAAAGGCGCAAAAGCCCGCCAGACAGGTGGCATTGTGGGCGTTGTTAGTTGGAAGCCTGGCCTTCTTCATCTTTTCACTCTGTGTTTTCATTCCCGACCATTCATATCAGTTCACCCTGTACCGCATTACCGATAGTCTGCATTTTTCTTTTACTATCGACCGCCTGGCGGCATTTTTCATGGGCATTATTTCACTGGTTTCGACTTGTGTCACTTTCTATTCAATGAGATATATTGAACACCACGGCACCAACACGGGGAAAAACATACTCGTGTCCATGATGGCGCTTTTTGTATTATCGATGTTGCTGCTGGTCGCCTCGGCGAATACATTTTCCTTCCTGTTTTTTTGGGAAACCATGTCTTTCAGTTCTTTCTTTCTGGTGATGTTCGACCGGGAAAAGAGCGAAACGCAAAAATCGGCGTTATTCTATTTCGTCATGACACAGATCAGCACCGTCTTCTTGATGTTCGCTTTTGTGGCGATGTACGGTATCAACGGTACCTTCGATATCATGCCTTTGGCCGGGACAAGTCCGGTGATGAAGAGCCTGATTTTCCTGGCATTGTTTACCGGGTTTGGCATCAAGGCCGGGGTGGTGCCGTTTCACAAATGGCTGCCTTACGCCCACTCTGCCAGTCCGTCCAATATCTCCGCATTGATGTCCGGCGTGATGATCAAGGTGGCCATTTACGGCATGGTGAGGTATTTTGTGGTGGCGCTTGATCCGGAGCTGTGGTGGGGCATCATGATTCTGTGTTTCGGCTTGATTTCAGCTTTGCTGGGCGTCATTTATGCCCTGAAAGAGCAGGACATCAAGAAATTACTGGCGTATTCTACTATAGAAAACGTGGGCATCATACTGACCGGGTTGGGGTTGTACCTGATTTTCCGGAGCTACGATTTAATGGCGTTGGCGAACCTGGCCTTGATCGGCGGGCTGTTTCACACGCTCAATCATGCTTTATTCAAGAGTTTGCTGTTCCTTACGACCGGCGCGGTGGTCAACGCCACCGGCACCCGCAATATAGAAGAAATGGGTGGGTTGATCAAAACCATGCCTTATACCGGCATGCTTTTCCTCGTGGGGGCGGTTTCTATTGCCGCCCTGCCGCCATTCAGCGGTTTTGTTAGCGAACTTATGATCTTTCAGGCTTTTCTGCAATCGTTTATTATAACCAGCGCTTTTATGAAAATATTGCTGTTAATCGGGTTAACATTATTCGCACTAACGAGCGCGTTGGCCGCCGCTTGTTTTGTGAAGGCTTTCGGGGTGATTTTCCTGGCAACGCCGCGTTCACAGAAAGCCGTGAATGCCCATGAGGTTTCCGGCTACATGATCGCCGCACCGACCGCGTTGGGAATATTTTCGGTGTTGTTCGGGGTATTTTCTTACCAGATTTTTAGCTGGTTGGGATATGCCTTCCCCATACCGAATTTGATGATTATCGGTCTATTGTTAATCGTCGTTACTCTGTTGGTGTGGCTATTTATAATACTAACTGCCAGCCGGAAAACACGTGTCAGTGAGACCTGGGGTTGCGGTATCAACGCGCAAGATAGCAGCATGGAATACTCCGCGGCCGGGTACTCGGAGCCGCTATTGACTATTTTCCGCCCCATTTACCGCACCGAAAAACAGATTAACAGAACTTACCATGACACCGGAAAAAGTGTTTTCAAAGCCGGCACGGCAGCTTTGTTTACCTTGAAATTGTTCGAAGAAAAAATATACCTGCCCGTTGCCAGATTTGTGCAGAGACTTTCGCAAGCAGTCTCGGACCGCCATGATGTTGACCTGGATGTCTACATTTTGTATGCCTTTATCGCCATTGTGATTCTGATTTTTGCCATGGGATGGTTTATCTAAAATGTCGTTTATAGTTTATGCCCTCATCAACACGTTTTTCGTCTTGTTGATCTCACCGCTGTTCGTCAGCCTGATCAAGAAGGTAAAGGCGTTTGCGCAGGGCAGACAGGGTCCGCCGTTATTCCAGACGTATTACTCTCTGGCAAAGCTGCTGAAAAAGGAAACAGTTTACTCGACTAACAGCTCGATCATCATGCGGATAACACCCTACATCAATGTAATCTTTGTGGTGGTGGCGTCGCTCTTCGTGCCGCTGCTCTACATACCGGCGCCGGTGGCCGGGATTGGTAACGTGATTCTGTTCCTGTACCTGTTAGTTGGAGCAAAATTCTTCATGGCTTTGGCCGGTCTGGATGCTGGCAGCACCTTCGGGGGGATGGGCAGTTCCCGGGAAATGACCTTTTCCGCCGTCATCGAGCCGGTGATTATTATTGTCTTTGCCGCTTTATGTCTGCTGATGAATACCGTCAACCTGCATCAGATGTTCGCGGCTTCGCTCCAAACGTCTTTGCTGGTAAATCCGGCCACGATTCTCATTTCATTTTCGCTGTTCATTATTTTGATCGTGGAAACCGCCCGCATACCGGTGGATAATCCGGAAACGCACCTGGAATTGACCATGATCCACGAGGCGATGATACTGGAATACACCGGGCCGAATTTAGCGATGATGGAGCTATCCCACGCCGTGAAACAGACGCTGTTAATGGGCGTGCTGATCAACATTCTCATCCCCTGGGGACTGTCCTCGACGCCTTCTATAGGCGGGATTATTT
>JAQTOJ010000243.1 GCA_028713395.1 Dehalococcoidales bacterium
AGAGCGCCAACCCCCAAGAGCGATGCGGTAAAGGCTAGGCAATACCCGAAGCCGTCTCCTAATCATCCCTGGCGCTTGTATTTTGGTGGCAATAAACAATGATGGTGACTAATTCGCTGGACATTTTGGGTGACATATTCGCTGGACAACAACAACTGGCGGTTTTTCAGGTATGATTGCGCTGAAAACGGTGCCTTCTTTCGAGTTCGAAACAAACGAAATCCGGCCTTTCAAATACCTCTCTCCAAGTAATTTCATGCTGTATGTACCCAAACCGCGGTCGTGGGCTTTGGTGGAAAAGGAACGCTGGAATAATTGGAGCTGCGCGTCTTCCGGTATAACACCCGGGTTGTGTACCCAAAAACGCATATTACCATTCAATTTTTCCGCTCCCAGGGTTATTGTATCGCCCTCTCCCGAAGCTTCCAAGGCATTTTTCATCATATTCCCTACAATTCGGAATAATAACCGCCGATCGCTTTCAAACGATATATCTCCATTATTTTTTATCTCTATTTTTTTATCCCGGGCAATCTCGCTCCGGGTATAAAGATCAACCATATCCCGGAGAAAAGTTTCCGTTGTCATCACGCTGTAAATAGGTTTCAACTCTCCTGTTTCCGCCGCGGACAAATCTTTCTGGGCATCTATGTCTTCCGCAACCCTGGCACCGGCGCTGAGGATGATCTCCGCCATTTTGTCCTTGTCCGCCGGAGAAGCGTCCCGGATGATTTCCGCGGCAGCGAGCACGCCGGAAATAGAGTTCATGACATCGTGGAAAAAGATCCGTTCCAGTGAGCGGCGGCGTTTTTCATCGGTAATATCCGTCACACTGAAAAAGGTATAATTCAACCCGCTGATTTCGATTAATGAAGCCCACACTCTTAAATCCAGCGCTTCTCCATTAGCTTTGATAATCCGGCATTCTCTGACATCCGCTTCCCCCTGGCGGCAGGTTTTTATAGCGTTGGCAGCGCCGCAAACCCGGCAAAACTCGGTAGTGCCACAACCATCCTCGTTTTCTCCGGCATGGACGCAACCTAACAACTCCCCGGGGCGTGTTCCGAGAATCGCATTCGTATCTTTTTTTTCTGTAATGTTTACCGCTAGACGATTTGCCAGCACCACCTGACGTTCATCGTTCAACAGTAGAGCGATCACCGGCACACTGTCCAGTACCCCAATTAGAAACGGGTTCTTGAGCAACACCGCATGGATTTCTTTAATTACTTTTTCTGATATACGGGCGGCGGGCAGAAATTTGGTTTTACCTTGTCTGTTCATCCCTTCAACCCACCCTGGATTTAGCTTCATCCCACAAGGCATTCTGTTCCTTGAAGCTCAGTTTCCCGATATCCTGTTGCTTTTGGTGGCAAATTTTTTCCATATACTGAAAACGCTGCGTGAATTTCCGGTTCGCTTCTCTGAGCGCCACTTCCACATCGATGCCCTGCCGCCGGGCGATATTGACCAGGGTAAATAAAAGATCGCCGTATTCGTCTGTCTTCTCTGCCTGGTTTGCTGCCCGGTTAAATTCCGCCACTTCTTCCGCCAGTTTATCGATCACGCCGCTATCGTCATCCCAATCAAAACCCACCGCCGCCACCCGGTTCTGGATTTCTTCCGCATAACTTAACGCCGGCATGCTCTTGGGCACGCTGGCGATGATGGATTTTCCCGCGCCTTTTTCTATTTTTTTTAATGCCTGCCAATTATATTTGATCTCCTCCACCCCATGGACAATGGTATCGCCGAAGACGTGCGGATGCCGGTGTATCAGTTTTTTATTGATGTTGGTCAAGACATCTGCCAGGGCGAACTCCCCGGCTTCAGCGGCAATTTGAGCTTGTAAAACAATGTGCAGCAGCAGATCGCCCAACTCCTCCTTTAATTTAAGGGCATCGGCTTCATCCAACGCTTCGATTACTTCATAGCACTCCTGCAAAAAATCCTCGCGTAGCGATTTATGGGTTTGCTCTTTATCCCACGGGCAGCCGTCCGGCGCCCGTAGATCGGCGACGATTTTCACCAGCGCCGCGAATTTAGATAAATCCTTGGGAATTGCCATTTAAACCCTCTCTCTCAATTCGGCAGCACCGTGCCGACCAATTGCCTCTGTCCCCGAATAAACTCACCGGCAGACATAACTTTTTTACCTTCGAGCTGCACGGAGGTTACTGCCAGTACGCCATTACCTGTCTGAATACCGAAAGCCTGGTTTCCTTTTAAGCTTACTACTTGCCCCGGCACGTCGGTTTCCGGTTCTACGGGCATTGCCTCTAGTATTTTCAATTGCTTGTCTTGCCAGCGTGTGTAACTACCCGGCCACGGCTGGTAAGCCCGTACTTGGCGGGAAATAGCTGCCGCGGATTTGCTCCAATCGATTTCACCATCGGTTTTTTCCAGCATGCGGGTGTAAGTAGAGCGACTATTATCCTGGGCGCGCGGCACGATTTCCTTTTTCCTCAGACGCGGAATCACATCCAGCAACAACCCCGCTCCAATATAGGAAAGTTTTTCCGTTAACAAACCGGTGGTATCGTAAGGGGTAACCGGTACTTGCGCCTGGATGAGGACGGGACCGGTATCGACGCCTTTATCCAGCAGCATGATGCTGACACCGGTAAACTCGTCCCCGTTAAGAATCGCGGCGGTTACCGGTGATGTTCCCCGGTATTTGGGCAGTAACGAGGGATGCAGGTTAAGACATCCGAGGGATGGCGTTTCTAAAATGGCTTTCGGTAAAATTACCCCGTATGCCGCCACAACCACAGCTTCCGGCCGCAAAACAGCGAAGCGTTCTCTCTCGGCTGTTAACCTGAAATTTTCCGGCTGCATAACCGGTAAATTTAGATTCAAGGCGACTTTTTTTACCGGCGAGACGGAGAAAGCTTGCCCCCGGCCGGAAGGTTTATCCGGCTGAGTATAGACCGCCACCACTTCATATTTACCGCTAATCAAGCTGATCAATGCTGGAACGGCAAA
>JAQTOJ010000244.1 GCA_028713395.1 Dehalococcoidales bacterium
TTTTATCTCTACTCCCAGGGTGTTTTCGTAATCGATACAGCGCAGCATGGCTTCTTCTCCGGCGGCATCCGGGTCCAGCGCCAGCACCAAGTTGCTGGTAAAGCGTTTCAACCGGTTTACCTGCCTGTCTGAGATGGCTACCCCCATCGACGCTACTACATTGCTGAAACCGTACTGGTGCGCCAGGATGACGTCCATGTAGCCCTCGACGATGACCACGCGATCATCCTGCTTGATTTGCGTGGTCGCCAGATCGATGCCGTAAATCGTATCGCTCTTATCGAACACCGGCGTCTGGGGCGAGTTGATGTATTTCGGCAAGGAGTGGTCCAATACCCGGCTGCCGAAACCGGTGGTGCGCCCCCGCTGGTCGCGGATGGGGATCATCAGCTTGTCACGAAAGCGGTCGTGGGTACGTCCGTCATCGGATTGCACGATCAACCCCACGCTCAGGAGTTCGGTCTCGGTGAAACTCCTTTCCAGCATATATTGTTTGAGCGTCTCCCACGTCGCGGGACTGTACCCTAGCTGAAAGGTGGATATCGTTTTATCGTTGATGGCGCGTTTTTGCAGGTAAGCCCGGGCTTTTTCACCGCCGGACGAGGTGACCAACTGGTTATGGTAAAACTGCATAGCCACTTCATTGGCCTGGTAAAGCCGTTCCTTTTCATCGCGCCCGGTCGAGGGCTCGATTTTCGTCGGTATCAAGACCCCCACTTTGTCCGCCAGAAAATGCAGCGCCTCCCCGAAGGTCATGCTCTCTTTCTTCATCACAAAAGAAATGGCATCCCCGCCGGTGTTGCACGCGCCGAAACAATGCCAGCTCTGTCTTTCCGGGAAAACGAAAAACGAGGGCGTTTTTTCCGTGTGGAAAGGACAAACAGCTTTAAAATTGCGACCCGCCTTGGTCAGCGGCGCATATTTGCTGATGACTTCAACAATATCGAGTCGGGCTTTTACTTCATCAACGGTACTCATAATAAATCACAAAATAAAATAATAGGGAAAATCAACCTCTATATTATGCCCCGACTTAGCGGTCTAGTAAAGAGAGCTTTCGGGCGATATTTTCCGCAAATTGGTCGGTCATGCCGGCCACATAGTCGATGACCCAGCGGATTTTGTTATCGCCGTGAATCCGGTACTCGGGCGGTAATTCTCCGGTATTTTGCAGGTAATATTGAAACAGATTGTTCACGATTATTTTCGCCCGCGCTGCGGCCGCCAGCGCTGATTGCACCTCATAAACGTTGGTAAACATAAAGTCCCGCATGGCGCCGGTCGCCCGGCGTACCGGTTCGCTCATGCTGATGCCAAAAGGTTCCCCGGCTTTCGCCTTCACCCGTCCGCTGACCGGCCACGAAGTGAAGATCACATCCGTGACCATCGTATCGATGCGGCGGGACGGTGTTGTGCCTAACACTTTTACCGCCTTTTCCGGCAGGTCGTTTTCCGTGATGATCCCCGCGCGAATGGCGTCATCGGAGTCATGGTTGAGATAGGCTATAATATCCGCCAGCTTCACCACTTCTCCTTCCAGCGTGCCCACCGCTCCCCAGTCTTCGCCCAATACCGGCGCGCGTGACTTGGAATGGCTGACAATGCCATTCCTGACCTCCCAGGTCAGGTTCAACCCTTTGCCATCATTTTCCAGCAGTTCCACAATTCTCAGAGACTGCTCGTTGTGGTGGAAACCGCCGGGCGCCAGTTCATTCAGCACATCTTCTCCAATATGCCCGAATGGCGTATGCCCCAGATCATGCCCCAGGCTTATAGCTTCCGTCAGGTCTTCGTTGAGGTTCAAAGCCCGGGCGATCGTCCGCGCTATCTGGGAAACCTCCAGTGTGTGGGTGAGACGGGTGCGGTAGTGATCCCCCGCGGGGGCAATGAAAACCTGGGTTTTATGCTTGAGACGGCGGAATGATTTACAGTGTAGAATCCGGTCGCGGTCGCGCTGGAACTCGGTACGAACAGAAGGAGGGTCCTCATACCTCTCCCGGCCGCGTGTCTGCACACTCCGGCAGGCAAAGGGTGAAAGACCCTCCTCTTTTTCTTCTATTAATTCACGTACGTGGCGCGCTTCGCCCACTATTTTTTCAGGCGTGATTCTACCGCGGCGATGATCTCACGAGTCTGGTCGATCATATCGGGACTCACGGAGACCGAGGTGATACCCCACTCTACCAGCTTCTCCGTCAGTTCGGGATAAACCGAGGGAGCTTGACCGCAGATAGAACAGGTAACACCCAGTTTTACGCAGCCGGTAATAATTTTCTCCAAAGAAAGCATGACCGCTTCATCGCGTTCATCGAAGGCCGTGGCCAGTTTTTCATTGTCTCTATCGACACCCAGCGTCAACTGTGTCAAATCGTTGGAGCCGATGGAAACGCCGTCGATACCCACCGCCAGGAATTTTTCCAGCAGAATGACGTTCGCGGGAATTTCCGCCATCATCCAGATCTTGAATTTGGGAGAGCGGACTAACCCTTCTCCGGCCATGATCTTGATCGTCCCGGCCAGTTCCTTGGGGGTGCGCACGAACGGTATCATCACCCACAGGTTGTCGTATTTGGCTCTCACCTGTTTGATCGCATCCAGTTCCAGTTTGAACGTGGCGACATCGGTGATATAGCGGGAAGCGCCGCGGTACCCCAGCATGGGATTTTCTTCCGTGGACTCGTATTTTTCCCCGCCTTTGAGGGCGCGGTATTCGTTGGTTTTGAAGTCATTGGTGCGGTAGACGACCTGCCGCGGATAGAAGGCTTTGGCGAATTCCATCAGGCCGGCGGCCAACTTATCGGTGTATTCTTTGCCGCGCCCCTGGCTGAGCATATAACTGGGGTGTTCCCCGATCTGGGCTGCCATGAATTCGGCGCGCAATAGACCGATGCCGTCGACATCCAGCTTGGAAACCCTTTCCACCAGTTCGGGTTGTGCCAGGTTGACCAATAATGTTGTCTTGGTCTTCAGTTTCA
>JAQTOJ010000245.1 GCA_028713395.1 Dehalococcoidales bacterium
GCAAAGGGAAATCAAGGAAACCGGCAACCTTCCTCTGAGCGGGCAGGAGTTCGTCATTACCGGTACGCTCAAGGCATTCTCTCGTGAAATTGCCCAGGAAAAGATAAGAGAACTCGGGGGGACTGCCAAGGACAACGTCACCAAAAATACGAAATACCTGGTCGTGGGCGAGGATCCGGGCGGCAGCAAACTAACACGGGCGCGGGAACTCGGGACAGAGGAAATCAACGAGGAGAAGTTACTTGCCATTCTGGAACAGAAAAACTGAAACCCGGTTGATAGTCGGGTTGGGAAATCCGGGTGAGAAATATACTGCTACCCGGCATAATATCGGGTTCACGTGTATCGATACGTATGCTCAGTTGCATAATGTCGCTTTTGCCAGAAGCCGCATCAAGGCGAAAACCGCCATGGCAAGAATCAATAACCTGGATGTTGTGCTGGCAAAACCATATTCTTTCATGAACCTCAGCGGTGAGCCGGTCGGCAAATTGCTGCGGCAGCATAAGGTTAAGACGGAAAACCTGATCGTGATCCATGACGATATGGATTTACCGGTTGGCAGAATACGCATCCGGCAGGGCGGCAGTTCCGCAGGGCACAAGGGCATCAATTCAATCGTCGAGCACATCTCCACACAGGAATTTGTCAGGGTGAGGGTAGGTATCGGGCGGCCGCAGGGAACCGGTACCGAGAAAGAAAACGAGGTCATCGATTATGTTTTGGGAGAATTCACCACGGACGAGAAACCGGTGATCAAAGATATTATGCCGATCGTTTGCCAGGTGCTGGATTCACTACTAGTCGAAGGACTGACAGCCAGCATGAACCGTTATAACTCCACCGATCTCAGAAAACCTAATAATGCAAAATAAGGGAAAACCCATGAAGCAGATTACGCTCGACTACCAGCCGATAGAATGGCTCGGAGACCGGGTCAAATTCCTCGATCAGACCCGCCTCCCCGATGATGAAATGTATATCGAGACTAAAGATTACCTGGAAATCGTCGCGGCGATAAAAGAACTCAAGGTCAGGGGTGCGCCTTTGATCGGGGTGGCAGGGGCATACGGAATGGCTCTTGCCAGCCTGCATATCTACGTTAAAGGCCGCGCAGAACTGCTGCGCCGGCTTAAAGACGTAGCGGATAATATCGGCAATGCCCGGCCTACCGCCAGAAATCTGATGTGGGCGGTGGAAAGGATGCTCCGGGTTGCCGTTGACGGGAAAACGATCGAGAACATCAGGCAGGCACTGGTTGCGGAAGCAACCGCAATCCACGAACAGGAAGCTGGGGCAACCTATAAAATGGCGGAAAATGGCGCCGAGTTCGTCAACAGCGGCATGAATATTCTCACCCATTGCAACACCGGACCGCTGGCAGCAACGGGATTAGGGACAGCGCTCGGGGTAATTATCAATGCCAGCCGCCAAGGTAAAAAGATTCATGTATACGCCGATGAAACCCGCCCGTTGTTACAGGGTGCCAGGCTGACGGCGTGGGAACTAAATAAAGTCGGGGTTCCGGCTACACTGATTACAGATTCCACTGCCGGGTACTTAATGCAACAAGGTAAAGTCGATGCCGTACTGGTCGGTGCGGATAGAATTTCCGCGAATGGGGATACAGCTAACAAAATCGGCACGTATACGCTGGCAGTTTTGGCGAGAGAAAACAGTGTGCCTTTCTATGTCGTCGCGCCATCCTCTACATTCGATCTCAGCATTGCCGACGGCAGTCAAATAACCATCGAACTGCGCAACCCGAATGAGGTGACCCGGTTTGGAGGCATTAGTATCGCGCCTGAGGGGACGGATGCCCTCTCTCCGGCATTCGACATTACGCCGGCTAAATATATCACTGCGTTTGTCACGGAAAGGGGTATAATAAGGCAGCCATTGACAGAAAATCTGCTCACCATGTTATAACAACGGATTACGATGACGGAGGTAAGCACATGAAAGTCGCTGAACTCACCGTGGACCAGTTCCGTAAACTCGTTGGAGAAATCGTCGAACAGAAATTGGAAGAGAAATTGGGCAGCTCAGCGGGTACAGCGGGCATGCCGGGAAAAACAATGAAGGCCTCCGCGGTAACACTGGAACAGGTCTGCCGTCAATTCGGGATGATAATGAAGGAGTAAATATGCCGGGTAAAAATAATAAAACACATGCCTCGATCGGGGTAATAGGGGGGACGGGGTTGGAACAGATCGAGGGGATGACGGACGTACAACAGGTAGATCTGGATACGCCGTTTGGTAAACCCAGCGATTTGATCACCATCGGTAAACTGGAAGGCGCCGCTGTGGCATTCCTGCCCAGGCACGGACGAGGGCATTTTATCTCCCCGACAGAATTAAACTCCCGCGCCAATATTTATGCTTTTAAATCGCTTGGGGTAGAGCAAATCATTGCTGTCTGCAGTTGCGGCAGTTTCAAGGAAGACCTGGAACCGGGATCTCTGGTAATTCCGGACCAATTAATCGATCGCACGAGGAACCGCGTCAGTTCGTTTTTTACCGATGGAATCGTCGCGCATATCAGCTTCGCCCATCCCTTCTGCCGTGATTTGAGCAGTCTTCTTTATAAAGCCGCGCGGGAAGCCAAAGCCAACGTTCACCAGAAAGGTACTTATGTGTGCATGGAAGGCCCGGCGTTTTCGACACGGGCGGAATCTAAACTCTATAAATCCTGGGGAGCGGACATTATCGGGATGACGGCACTACCGGAAGCCAAACTCGCCCGTGAGGCGGAAATGTGCTATTCGGTGATCGCCTGTGTGACCGATTATGATAGCTGGTGGGAACCGGTGGAACCGGTGACTGTTGAAGTGGTGCTGAAAATCCTCAATACGAATATCGATAAAGCCCGCCAGATAATAAAACTGGCGATCAGGAAGATGAATACCAACCGTGACTGTGAATGCCTGAATGCTTTGAGAGGCGCCATCGTCACCGA
>JAQTOJ010000246.1 GCA_028713395.1 Dehalococcoidales bacterium
CGGGTTATGGCAAGGTTGATGTTCTAGAAGCTTGTCCTCAGCTAGACTGGGGAAGGAAGGGCGAATGCCCTTCCTCTCATAAATCTCCCTCGCCCGGCAGAGCCTGCCCCGTATGCGCGACTTCATCGCCATCCCGTATGAATTTGGATGAATCGTGACTTGATACGGGGGCGAGGGTTAACAGTGACTGAGTTACTGAGGGAGTGGGTCGTTGTGCAAGATAAAAACCTCTGCAACATCAACCAAATGCAATAGTACCATGCATTTTCCCCCAATCTTCGTATACGCACTCTCTTCAACAAAATTCTTTACCAAAATTTTACCTTTTCTGAAGCTAACTTGACTTATTTTTGAGCCTGCCGTTTATGTTATAATTGTCTCATTCAGTGAGGAGGTTGCGATGCCAGAATTTGATTTAAATTTATTCCCCCAAACAATCGACCGAATTCGGGCTAAAGCCATTAAAGATGGCCGTTTGCTCGATAACCCCCCCGATGAAGTCCTTGAAAAGCTTACCGAAAAAGAACAAGGCGTCAAACGCACCAAGTACGGCAGTCTGGTCGCTTACGGCGAACCGACCTCGCGCGCCCAGGCTTTCACCAAGAACAGCGTGGACGATGTCTTCGGTCAGGTTGAAGTCGATCTCCTCAAGCAGTGCGAACAGATTCTTAGCCAGAAAAAGCTTATTTCCATCGACCGCACCGTCGGCAATTATGATAGTGGTGTTGTGGTTCGCGTCACCGTCCCGGAAGAATTTGCCCACACCGTCTTCGGCGGCGGTAAATTGTTCGTCCCGGTGAAAGGCAAAGTCAAGCAGCCGAATTATGAAATCATCTTCTTTGGCGATGAGCATTTTGAATCCAATAAAACCAAACCTCTGGCGGAAAAAGATATCACTATCCGCCTGGCCATGCTGCCCGATGGCCGCGTGCTCAAAATCGTGCGCAACGGAAATTACATCGGTGAATTTAAAAAGGGCGTTTTTGCCGCCGAAGATTGGGCGGCCAAGACCTACCGCGGCGGCATTTTCCTGCACGCCGGCTGCCGTGAAGACTACCTTCAATCCGTGCGCGGCGAATACCGCACCACCCGTTCGCTGTTGATCGCCCTTAGCGCCAATGGCAAGACCACCACCTCCAGCAAGATACTCGCCCGCAAAGGCAAGGAAAAATCCTGGCTGGTGCAGGATGATGGTGGCACTCTCATGCCGGATGGCTCTTTCCACGGCTTCGAGCAGGGCGGCATCTTCGTCAAAACCGAAAATGTGAATCCGGGCGACCAGTTTGAAATTTACTACGGGCTCTTAAGACCCGGCACTTTCTGTGAAAACGTGCATGTCACCAAAGACGGCGATTTCGATTTTTATAATCTGGAAGGCACCGCCAACGGTCGCGCCGTGGTGCAGCGCCGTGATTTCCTGCACACCAGTCCCCATATCGATGTTGAAAAAGTAGACAACCTGATCATTATTACCCGCGGCCCCATCATTCCCGCCATCGCCAAACTGACTATGGAGCAGGCTGTCGCCTTCATGATCCTGGGACAAGCTATGGAATCATCCGCCGGCGATCCCTCCCGTGCCGGCACCATCCGCTCCGAATTTTTCTATGACCCCTTCGTCGCCGGCGATAAAGCTGAACACGCCAATCGTCTCTACGATATTTTGAAAGGTTTGCCGCACATGAAATATTTCCTGCTCAACACCGGCGGTATCGGTGAGGGCGAACGCTACCTGGATATCAAACTCGAACACACCATCGGTATCCTGGATTCCCTGTTCCGCGGCGGTCTGGAAGACTGGATGGAATCCGTGGGCGGCTTGGAAGTTCCCGCCGCCGTCCGCATGGTGGACGATATCTATTTCCATCCGGAAATCATGTATCCCCGCGCTGTCTTTGACGCCAAACTGGCGGAACTGAACGATTTCCGCAAGAAAGCCATCGCGGCTGTGGGCCCGAAACTCAACCCCGCCATCAAGAAAGTCTTTAAATAGACTTCCCCATCAAGCAAATAAAAGAGGGGCGCCGCTCAAGCGGCGCCCCTCTTTTGGTTTTATGTGAAAAAATATTACCGCAGCAGGATTCTGGCATCCACCGCCACATATCCTTTGCCCGCCTCCTGCACCTTGACCGGGTTCAGGTCGAGTTCCTTGATCTCCCGGATATCCTCTATCATGGCGGAAACTCTCAAGAGCAATTCCTCGAGCGCCGGAATATCGCTGGGTTTGGCGCCGCGCCAGCCGCTCAACAGGTTATAAGCCTTGACCGACCGTACCATCTCTTTGGCATCTATATCCGTTAAGGGCAGCAGCCGGAAAGCCACATCTTTGAAAAGTTCAGTGTAAATCCCGCCCAGGCCGAACACGATCAACGGTCCGAAAGAGGGGTCTTGCGTCACGCCGACAATAGTTTCCACGCCGCTATCGATCATCGGCTGCACGGTCACGCCCTGCATTTCCCCGGTTTTACCTATTTCTTTAAGGCGGCTCTTGATCTTGTTGAAAGCCGCTTTTACTTCCTTCGCCGAATTCAACCCTAAAACTACTCCGCCGACTTCAGTTTTATGGGCAATCGTCTTGGAGAACAGCTTGACGGCGACCGGATACCCGGCTTTTTCCGCCAGTTCGGCCGCGGTTTCGGCGGTAGAGGCTACCTCTGAGGAAACAGTGGTGATGCCGTAACAATTCAACAGGGCATTTACCTGTGCCGCGTCCAACCAAAGGGGTTTTTTCTCCGTCTGTTTCATCGCTTCTGCAATTATCTTTTCTGCTTTCTCTTTTTGAATGCCCCTTAATTCCGGGACAATACCCTGCGGGCGTTTCCGCCAGTCACCGTATTCACAGGCATTCTGTATGGCGATCGCCGCCGCTTCCGGGAAAGCGTAGGAAGGCACATTCCCGCCTTCAAACCTCAAATCGACGGAAACACCATGCTGTCCCAGGAACGAGGCGACCAGCGTT
>JAQTOJ010000247.1 GCA_028713395.1 Dehalococcoidales bacterium
CTGCATTTTGTGGCTGATTGCCTTGGCGGCGCATGCCCGGACGCACGCCGCGCCGCATTTTTCCGGGTGTTTGGTGAAAATACGGCACACGGCGCGGTCGATCATCGGCACGTTAGGGACAGCCTGGGGAAACGGGGTGAAGATCGCCTTGCGGGTGTTCATGCCCATATTCCATTCGCTGGGCACGATCTGGGGGCAGGCCTCGGCGCAAGCTCCGCAGCCGGTGCATTTGCTTATGTCCACGCTGCGGGCTTTCTTGCGGATGGTAGCCTGGAAATTACCCGCGTAGCCGGTGAGCTTGACTACTTCCGCGCAGGTCATCAGGTCGATGTATTTGTTGGAGCCGACCTGGCTCATTTTGGGCGTGCCGATACAGGAAGCGCAGTCCATGGTGGGGAAGGTCTTATCAAGTTGCATCATGCGGCCGCCGACGGTCGGCAGGCGTTCTACCAGGTAGACCTTGTGCTCGGAGTCAGCCACCTCAAGGGCGGCCTGCATGCCGGCAATACCCGCGCCGACGACCAGCACTGCCGGTTTATTGTTGCCTGCTATAGGTCTGGCCGATTCGCCCATATGGTTGCCTCCCGGCAATGATAGCGTAAGGCGCTATTGGCAAATTATTCTATCTGAATTAGCCTGATAACGCAAATAGCTTTGGAATCAAATTTACCCTTGCCCAATATAATTGTATACAGTTTTGGGATTTTCTGCTGGCGATGGAAGACAATTCCCTCTGTATCTCTCCCCGATCAGGTCGGGGACAGGCTCTTACTAAGGGGAGAGGCACGATGCACAGTACTAAAGTACCCGTTTGCCTACCTAACCTAAACCCTGTTACGCCGTTATAATTAATAGAACAACGGAGGGAGAGAATATGGAAAAATTTTATAAACGATTTGCACTGGTAGGGGTGGCGTTGGGGCTGGTCTTGATCGGCGTGGGGTGCAGTCCCGGCGCGGTCTCCGCCAAGCAAGGGACGTTGACCTTCAACGTGACCGATGCGCCGCCCAAGGATGAGGTAACCAGCGTGATGATCACCTTATCCGGTCTTCAGGTGCACAAAGCGGTGGCAGAACCGGCGGAAACCCCCGCCACGACGACGACCGCCGATACGGCGTCTACAACCACTACTACCACCTCGACTACCGAAGAAACCGAGGATACCGGCGAATGGCTGACCGTAGAAATACCGGCAAATGCCCAGACCTTCGATCTGCTGAAAGTCAAAGGCATCGAGCAATTGCTTACCACTAGCCAGATGAACCCCGGTTTGTATACCCAGATTCGTTTGACCGTAGAAAAAGCGGAGGTTTCGCTTGCGGGCGGGGCTTTACAGGCGGCGACGGTGCCCAGCGGCGTGCTGAAAATCGTCCAACCGTTTAAGGTGAACGCCGGAGAGACCACTACCCTGACGCTGGATTTTGATGCAGCCAAGTCCGTTAATGTCACGGGTAATGGCAAGGTGATGATCAAACCGGTCATCAAATTACTGGTGTCTAAATCCAGCGGTCCCAAACCGGCGGAATTCAACCAGCAACAGAGCCAGAAAGTAGCGGAAGACTTTGTGAAAAACAGCCCGACTTTCGTCTTTGACGGCATTACGGCCACTTTGGCGCTCACAGACACCGCCGCGCAGACGACGGCTAATACGTGGCAGTTTACCTACGAATTCGATAGCGCGCAGGCGGGTTACGGCGACCGCACCGGGCAAATACTGGCGCAAGTGGTGACGCACCATGTGGCGGTGATTGTGGTGGAAAAGGGGAGCGTTACCTCCGCCGTGCTGGATGGGCAATGGAACGAGCTTACCCAGGAAATGCTGTTGACCCCAGCCACTTCCGCAACATATTGATTATTCATTAAAATAAAAAAGCTCCGGGTTTCGCCCGGAGCTTTTTTTTAATATTAGAGTAAACAGATTGTGGTTATAATTCCAGTTCGGCGCGGACTTCATCGCCGTTGACGTTCTCGATGTTGAAGCCGAGAGTTCTGACCAGTCCGAGCATCTTATAGTTATCTTTGAGAATCACACCGAAGATTTTCTTCATGCCTTTTTCCTGGGCGACCCCGATCAGCATATCAATCAGTTTATGACCGAGACCGACATCCTGAAAATCATCGGCGACGAGGACGGCGTACTCGCCGTTTTCACCGGAGGGGTCAGAAATCAACCGGCCGACACCCACGTTACGGCGCTTGCCACCGCCATTGTATTCGGCGATCAGGGCCATCTCACGGCCGTAATCGATATTGCAGAAACGGCTGAGCATATCGTGGTTGATATCTTTCAGGATATAGAAGAAGCGGAAGCGCGAGGATTCCGGGGATAAACCGGCGATCAGTTCGTATTCCAACGGTTCGTCTTCCGGGCGGATCGGTCTCATTAACACCGATCTGTCATCGCGGGTGCGCCAGGTCTGGATGTAGCGGGACGGGTAAGGCGTGATAATCAGGTGGGAATGCTCCGGCGCGCCTTTGGTGACCACTTCTTCATCCAGAATAATGCGGGCGTCCAGGGCGATCACTTTATCGCCGTAAACCACCAGCGGGTTAATATCCAGCTCTTTAATTTCCGGGAAGTCCACGACCATGTTGGAGACACGCACCAGGGTCTCATCCAGCAGTTTCAGGTTGGCGGGGGCTTTGCCGCGGAAACCCTTGGAAAGCATGGAATACATATTAGTGCGGGAGATCAACATGCGGGCGAGTCTTTGATTCAAAGGCGGCAGACCGATGGCGATATCTTTATAAAACTCGGCTTCCGTGCCGCCTTGCCCGAAAATGATCACCGGCCCTAGACTGGGATCTTTTTTGCTGCCGATAATCAGTTCGTAGTTATATTTGGTGATCATCGGCTGAATGGTCACGCCTTCGATGATGGCGTTGGGTTCATGCTGTTTAACGGTGACCATCATTTCTTCAAAAGCGCGGGTCAATTCACCGGCATCCTGGATAT
>JAQTOJ010000248.1 GCA_028713395.1 Dehalococcoidales bacterium
CTCTTCAAATTTCTCACCAATCCCAAGCACTTTATCGGCGAGGACTTCTGGTTGAAGGGCATGGAGTGTTACGAGATGGAACTCGGGGAACCGGATGCCAGCGGCAGACGCCGCCCCGTCACGAAACCGGGCAGCGAGTTCGTCATGCAGGTGGATACCGCCATAGTGGCTTTAGGCACCACGCCCAATCCGCTCATCGCCGGCACGACACAGGGGCTGGAAACCACATCTCATGGCACAGTGGTGGCGGATAAAGAAAAGGGCAAGACCGTCAAGGATAAGGTTTGGGCAGGCGGCGATATTGTGACCGGCTCGGCGACGGTGATCAGCGCCATGGGCGCCGGTAAGAAAGCCGCCAAAGATATCAACACATATCTCACGGGGAAATAAACAATAATCAAGTAACAATATTCAAACAAAAAAACAACCTGGATTCCGGCTCAAGTCCCGATTCATTTAGTTTCATACGGGATGGCGATAAAATCGCTCATCCGGAATGACGTAAAAGAGAAAATGGAGAAGGGGTTAACCCCTTCTCCATTTTAGTTATCGGTTTGCGAACCCGTGGCAGGCGAAACGCAGCAACCTCGTAGCGGAGTGAAGCTACGCAGTAACAATTGATCCATTGTCCCGCTATCAAGTCCCGGTTCATCTTAGAATCATAAAGGATAGCCTTGTCTTTCATACAGGGGCACACTCCGAACAATATCCGTCATTTTCCCTAAACAAACAGCGTTATGTTATCATTTAGCTACCATGACCGACCACAATCATAACGGGGGAACGCAAGCCAAGCGGCAAAACCGCGGGCTGTTGATCGCTTTGGCGATCGTCATCGTAATGATGGTCGCCGAGATTATCGGCGGGTTGGTAAGCCATTCTCTGGCCTTACTGAGCGATGCCGGACACATGATGGTGGATGGACTGGCGTTGACCATCAGCATTTTTGCCCTGAACCTGGCACAACGACCCGCCAATACCAAACGGACATTCGGTTATCATCGGGTGGAAATCATGGCGGCGCTGGCGAACGGCGTGATTTTGACCCTCGTTTCCGTCTTTATTTTCTACGAGGCGTACCAACGCTTGCGGAACCCACCGGAAGTGCGTTCCGGGCTGATGTTGACGATCGCCATCCTGGGACTAGCGGCAAACCTGGTGGGAATATGGCTGCTGCACCGCGACCGTGAAGCCAACCTGAATATCCGGGGGGCGTTTCTGCATATACTCGGGGATACGATTTCTTCGGTTGGCGTCATTGCCGGGGCCATCATCATCGGCATCACGGGCAAGGGCATCACCGACCCGATCATCGCCATCATCATCGGCGGCATCATTCTGTGGGGAGCTTTCCGGCTGGTCAAGGAATCCGCGGATATTTTGATGGAAGCAGTACCGGGACACATCCAACTGGATAAAGTGACCGCCGCGATACAGGGCATACCGGGCGTACAAAGCGCCCACGACCTGCACATCTGGACAATCACCTCCGGCATCTTCGCGCTGAGTTCACACATCGTCGTCGACGATGTTTTGGTGAGCCGCAGCGGTGAGATCGTAAAAGATGTCAACAGCTTGCTCGAAAAACAGTTCAACATCACCCACACGACACTGCAACTGGAATGTCTCAAAGGCGGGGCTGTTTGTGAAAGCCTGGTGTGCGAAATGAGACGGCCCGGCGAAAATGAAAAGGAACACTAGATGAATCATCGAATCGCAGTTTTATACCCCCGCGCAGAAATTGTAACTACTATAAAAAAGCTGGCGGGCGAGTTGAACAAAGAATACGCCGGCAAGAATCCGGTGGTCATAGGGGTGCTTAAAGGCGCTTTTGTTTTCATGGCAGACCTGGTGAGAGAGTTGAGTTTCCCACTGGAGATCGATTTTGTACGGCTGGCGAGTTACGGTGAAGAACAAGTCAGTTCCGGCGAGGTGGAAATCTTAGCCGATATCCGCCTGGCGGTGAAAGGACGGCATGTGCTCATCGTTGAAGATATCATCGATACAGGGAAGACAATCGCTTTTTACAAAAAATATCTGAAGGATAAGAAACCGGCTTCGATAAAGATTTGCGCCCTGCTGGATAAACCCAGCCACCGTGAGGTAAAGGTCGAGGTAGATTATATCGGGATGACCGTGCCGGATAAATTCCTGGTGGGTTATGGGCTGGACTGGGCGGAAAAATACCGCAACCTGCCGGATATCTGTTATGTTGAAGAAAATACGGACTAACTGTTACCAAAGGCATCAATTCCCTCTGTATCTCCCTTTTCTAAAGGGAGAGCAACTGTCTTTAGTAAACAGAAGAAGATGATGAACCACAAAATACAAAGGTTGATTTCCGTGGCCAGGGGGCAGGAACCCGCGGACCTGATACTCGCCAATGCGCGTATCGTGAACGTCTTTACGGGTGAGATTGAGACGGGCGATGTGGCCATTGCCGAAGGTATGATTGCCGGCATCGGCGATTATACCGAAGCCAAACAGATCATCGACCTGCAATATGATTTCCTGTTGCCGGGTCTTATCAACGGGCATGTGCATATCGAAAGCTCGCTGCTGGACGTGGCGCAATACGCCCAGGCAGTGTCAACACACGGAACCACTACCGTGGTCACCGACCTGCACGAAATCGCCAATGTCAGCGGGATGAAGGGCATGAACTATGTGCTGGAAAAAGCCCAAAACCTGCCGCTCGATCTGTACTTCATGGCCCCTTCCTGTGTGCCTGCGACCCATCTGGAGACCTCCGGCGCGACCATCCGGGTAACAGAAATCAAACAAATGCTCAGGTGGAAACAGTGCCGGGGGCTGGGCGAAATGATGAATTATCCCGGTGTGTTATTCGCTGATAAAACCGTGCTGGCTAAAATTGCGGCGGCCGCGGGAAAAACCGTGGATGGACATGCGCCCGGTTTGGGC
>JAQTOJ010000249.1 GCA_028713395.1 Dehalococcoidales bacterium
CATGCCGCCGGGCATGGGGATCAGGACCGAGGCGCTCGCCAGGGCGGAAACCGCCGGCGAGAGCCCCGCGCCCTCGTTGCCGAAGAGCCAGGCGACGGGTCCGCGGAGATCCAGATCAAAGAGGCTCTTTGCGCCGACATCGAGCCGGGTCGCCAGCCGCTCGCCGGTAAAGCCTTCCAGGGTCTCGCCAACATCGCAGTTTTCCCGGATGGCAAGGTAACAGTGGGCGCCCATGGCTGCCCGCAGCACCTTGGGTGACCAGGCCCGGGCGCAACCGGGCGCGAGCAACGCATCCCGGATGCCGCAGGCGGCAGCGCTCCGGAGGATGGAGCCGACGTTACCGGCGTCCTGCACGCCGTCCAGCACCACGCAGGAGCCCGAAATGGCGCCGCTCGCCGCCTCGGGAATGGCCACCAGGGCCAGGATGCCGGTGGGGCTGTCCACCGGGCTGATCTGGCGGTAGAGGCCGTCGGGAAAGAGCAGGGTCTCCACGGACGGGTGAGAGGCCAGGAAGCCGGCGATCTCGGCCTGCTTCAAACCGCCCTCGCTCACCGCCAGGAGTTCCGGTGCCCCGACCCGGCTCACCCAGGTCTGGACCAGGTGCATGCCGTCCAGCAGTGCCCGGCCCTCCTCCCGCCCCCCCGCCCCCAGGGCGCGCAGGCGCTTGAAAGTGCCATTATCTTTGGAAGTAATCGCCTTCATGAGCATCACAGCCATATTCTCGGGAAGCCCCGCGGCCAGCCACTCCCGTCATCACGTGGGCAAAAGCCAAAGCACCATCTCATGAGATAAAATTTCATAGAGCGCGCAGAGCCCACTAACTCGAATTGCATACGAATGGATATCCTGCTAAACATTTTCGGCGGACTCAACGACCCATGACTTACACCTTGATAGGCTCTGGTGAAATCAGCCACTAATGAAGAGAACCTAAGCCTACGCGGATTACCGTTTTTCTACGCTTCGGTACTTCCCATCAGAACCTTTACCCCCGCTCAATTTCGTAACAGATGCGTCTTTCTTGCTCGGCTGGTATCGAGTATCCGAGCCCACGTGGTAACCACCTTTCTTTGGCTGCGAAACTTTTTTCTTTTCGACAATAGCAGTAACCTTAGCAGCCGTACTCGCCCGAATATTGCTTACTGGATTCGCCTTCGCGTTCTTTCCGGCATGAGCCGGAAATTGATAACCGAAAAAAAATATAGCAGATACGACAATCGACAACGCTCCCGATTTCACAGCCCACCTTTTAAAAGTAAAGAGTCCTAAAAAACAATCGAACATGCAACGGACGAATACAATACCTGCCCGCGCACTCTCAATATTTACAAGAACCATTTCGAACACATATGTTTAGAATAAAAATCCCAGACCGCGTAGCGCGAATATACCATAGGCATACCACGTCGGGGGTCTTCCATTTTCCAGATGGAATATAGAGACTCCGCTGTACCGCCCCTTACGTTCAAACCTGCTCAAAACGCTTTCAAAAAACGCAATTTAAGTTCATTTGACATATACTCACCGTAGCCGGAAACAGACATCTTGTATCTTGATACTGTCGTCTCGAAGGACACATCGTCGCTAACGCGAATCGAACTAACCAAATTCACTCTTGTCGTTCCACGAGCAGAAAAGTCAGGGTACAGATCGTCCCCACCTCCGGCATAATAATTCGCCCTCCAGAATGACATCATACTACCGCCACGCAAATTCAACAAACCGGGAATAAATACTGGTCGATCTTCAAAATACAAGCCAACAGAGTATCGAAAAAGGCGCTTTGTACCGGAAGAAAAAGCCCCCCTCGTTGCACTCGCACCACCGGAAACTAACAAATACGTCTTGTCCGGCACTTGCGACGAAAGGGCAGGAATTGCATTAGAAGCAGCCCGTCCTAGATCAGAAATATCAACAAACACCCTTCCGCCAATATCGGCATTATGCTCCCTTTTTTGATCAATCTCTGAAATCGTAGAATACGTTCCATATCCAAGAAAAACGTCGCTTTTTATTTTTTCAGAGTCTATATACCTGACACCAGCCCGTATATATCCATCCGTCGCATCCCACGAGCCTGCATATGCCGAACCTCTTCCATCCAACTGATTTATCGAGTAATTTCCATGCAGGATACCGGCACCTAGATCCACAAAGTATGCATTGCCCAAAAACCCACCAATACCATACGACAATTTATTCAAAGATCTTACCGTAGAGAAATTACCAGAAAAGATTGGTCCATCGGAGTAATGTTCCATACTTGCATAAGCCGTAACCAGCGGCGGAGACATTATCTCTCTAACCCGAGACCCATTCGAGGACCGCTCATTCCCACCCAATGATTCTTCGCCATAGCCCCTGTAGACAAATCCCATACCGACCACCCTATCCAAAGGCGAGTTATATTTTCCAAAAGGAGATGAAGCATATATCTCGACCTCTTGAGAGCGACTATTTGATGAAGCATAGCTCAGACCGGCCGACCCATTACTAATAATTACCACCAGGAAATTTAGAAAAATTTGCTTTATTTTCATATCATACCGCCAAAATTTCGCCCAGTAAGGCAGGGCCTATTACAGAAACCGACCGCGAATCATCCAAAGAAAAATCGCCTAAGGAACCACTGATTAATTCAAGGTTTCGGAATCCCACGCCCGCCGAATCAACAAGTTAGACATGGCGACCGTGAGCACGCAAAGGAGCTAATGACGAAAAATTTCCAATACGCCGGAACAGGCTGTGTTCGCTTTAACCGTTGACGGCATCACTGATACGAGGTTCTGAGCGCATGAAACAAGAATTGCTGCGGCGTGAGGCTGTCCTTGAAGCGATCAAGGAGTCGGCGCCAGCCCAGGTAGTTGG
>JAQTOJ010000250.1 GCA_028713395.1 Dehalococcoidales bacterium
TATGTACGGCTTGAAGCACGCCCACCTGATTCGCGAGAAAACCGGCGCCAATGTCTACCAGATGTACATCGATATGCGCTGCTTCGGCAAAGGCTACGAGGAATTTTACAAACGCATTTCCGAAGAGGGCGTCAATTTCATCCGCGGCAAAGTGGCGCAAATCACGGACATTGCCAAAACCGACGAGGAAAAAGGCAAACTGGTGGTGGTCTGTGAGGACACCCTGCTGGGCGAAATGATCAGGGTGCCGGTGGACATGGTCGTTCTCAGCGTCGCCATACAACCGCGCGCCGATGCCAAAGACGTGGCTAACGTTTTTGGACTGGCGCAGGATAAGGACGGTTTCTTCCTGGAGAAACATTACAAACTGGATACCATGGGCACCCTCACGGATGGGATTTACCTGGCGGGCTGCAACCAGGGCCCCAAGGATATCCCGGATACTGTCTCGCAAGCCATCGGCGCTGCCGCCAAAGCCATCGCCCTGGTTTCCAGAATGGAAAAACAGCCGAAAGCGGCATCAACGGGAGTCAAAACAAACGCCTAGTCTGTTGACAATATGAAGAGAAAAATCGGGGTTTACATCTGCCATTGCGGCTCGAATATCGCCGGCTATCTGGACGTGACAAAATTAACGGCTTACGCCGCTGCTTTACCGTCCGTGGTCGTCGCCCGCGATTACACGTTCATGTGCAGCGACCCCGGTCAGGACTTGATTAAAAACGATATTAAGGAGTTGGGACTGAACGGCGTGCTGGTCTGTAGCTGCTCGCCCACGCTCCATTTAAAAACCTTCCGCGCCGCTTGTGCGGAAGCCGGTTTGAACCCGCACCAGTGTGAAATGGCCACCATCCGCGAGCTTTCAAGCTGGGTGCATTCCCACGATTGGGACGCCGCCACCGAGAAAGCGATGGCCTTGACGGCCGCCGGGGTTAGGCGCGTGCTTTACCGCAACCCGCTGGAAAGCAAGTGGGCGCCCGTCAATCCGCAAATACTGGTCGTGGGCGGCGGCATCGCCGGCATTCAGACCGCGCTGGAAATTGCTTCGACGGGAGAAAAAGTTTACCTGGTGGAAAAAGCGCCCTCCATCGGCGGCAAAATGGCGCAGTTGCACAAAACCTTTCCCAACCTCGATACGACCACGGAAATCCTGACGCCGCGTATGGCCATGGTGGCCGCCAATCCGAATATCGAACTGCTGACGAACAGTGAGATCACCGAGGTCAGCGGCTATATCGGCAATTTCAAAGCGACCATCAATAAAAAAGCCCGCGGCGTGGACGCTGGCAAATGCAACGCTTGCGGCGAATGCTGGCATAAATGCCCGGTTTCCGTGAGCAGCGAGCATGACCGCGGCATGCAACAGCGCAAAGCCATTTACCTGCCTTTCCCCAAAGCTGTGCCCGGTATCCCGGTCATCGATAAGCAAAACTGCAAGCATTTTACTGATGGCAGTTGTAGTATCTGCGCGGCGGTCTGCCCGGCCAAAGCCATTGATTACGACCAGGCTGACGAAAACTTTGAGACGGAAATCGGAGCGTGTATCATTGCCACCGGTTATGACACCTTCGATCCCACCCCGATGACCCAGTTCGGTTACAAGAAATTCGATAATGTGGTCACCAGCCCGGAATTTGAACGCATACTCAGTCCGGACGGTCCCACCGGCGGCCAGATCCTCATGAAGAACGGCAATGCGCCAAAGAGCATCGCCATCGCCCACTGCGTCGGCAGCCGCGACCAGAACTACCACGCTTATTGCAGCCGCATCTGCTGTATGTACAGTCTCAAATACTCCCGCCTCATCAAGCAGATGCTGGGGCCGGAAACGAATGTTTACCAGATGTACATCGATATGCGCTGTTTCGGCAAGGGTCACGAAGAATTCTATAAACAAGCCTCCGATGAGGGCGTGCAGTTCATCCGCGGCAAGATCGGGCAAATCACCGATGTTACCCAGGGCGATGAAGAAAAAGGCCGGCTCATCGCAATCTGTGAAGATACTTTGCTCAATAATATGCTCCGCGTGCCGGTGGATATGGTGGTACTGAGCGTGGCCATGCAACCGCGCGCGGACATTGAAGATATTTCCCGCGCCTTCCTGCTGGGACGCAGCCAGGACGGATTCTTTCTGGAACGCCACCCCAAGCTCGATCCCATCGGCACCATGCTGGACGGCATTTTTTCCGTGGGCTGCTGCCAGAGTCCGAAAGACATCGGCGATACGGTGGCGCAAGCCACCGGCGCGGCGGCTAGAGCCTTGGAACTCATCTCCAAAGGCCGGGTGGAAATGGAAGCCGCCACTGCCTTCGTGGATGCAGAAGTTTGCGCCGGCTGCGGTTATTGTGAAGCAGTCTGTGCCTATAGCGCCGTGGCGGTAGATGAAAAGACGAAAAAAGCCACTGTCAACGAGGCTGTCTGTAAAGGTTGCGGCGCCTGCGCGGCCACCTGCCCTTCCAAGGCGATGCAGCTCAAGAATTTCAGTCAGAAACAATTAATGGACGTCATCGATGAAGCCACCAGGGAATATGCCGGTCTCTCTAAAGCCGGGGTGAAAAATGTCTGAAAAAACCGGAGCCGTGCTCGTCATCGGCGCGGGAGTCGGCGGCTACCGTGCCGCGCTCGACCTGGCGGAATCCGGTTACAAGGTCTATCTCACCGACCGCGGCCCGGGTCTCGGCGGCGCCTTAACGCAGCTTGATTCCTGGTTCCCGGATAACCAGTGTGAATTATGTAAACTATTACCGGTCTTCGACCGTGACGATTGCTCCCAGGTTTGCCTGAGGCGGGATCTGATGCACC
>JAQTOJ010000251.1 GCA_028713395.1 Dehalococcoidales bacterium
GGTACACTTGAGCTTGGTTGAAAATGGGATGGCGATGAAATCGCACATCCGTGGCGGGCACAGGACGGTTTGAAATTCCACAGGCAGGAAGCCTGTGCTACAGGAAGGGACACTCTCACCCTACGTATTCCCGTCAAGAAAGGATAAATGTACCTAAATTTAGTTCGGTAACCTATTTGGCAAGATTCTCCAGACGGGTTTTTACTTCCGCCAGCAGGTTCGCATCGGTGGAGATTTGATTGATCTTTTCGTAATCCGCTTTGGCTTCAGTGAGTTTCCCCATATTCTCGTACTGGACGCCGCGGTAGTAATAGGCAAGCGCGTAATCCGGCGATAACTCGATGACTTTGGTATAGTCGGCAACAGCCTTTTCCGCTTCACCAGTAGTGGAATAGGCCAAAGCACGCGCGTAATAAGCCCAGCTGGCATCGGCATTCAGACTGATGGCCAGGTTAAAGTCTGAGATGGCGCTGGCATTATCACCCTGGCTGCCATAGGCAATACCGCGGCCATAGTAAAAACGGGCATCGGTGGGGTTAATAGCTAAAGCCTGGGTGAAATCAGCAATAGCTTTTGCATAGTCTCCAAGGACGCCATAGGCAAGACCGCGGCCGTAATAGATACGGGAATCTTTATCATTGAGCGTAATAGCAATATCGAAATCCGCAATCGCTTTATTGTATTCACCCAGGGACCCGTAGGCTGAACCTCTCAGGTAGTAGACATCGGCGGTGTTCATACCGTACTGGATGGCGGAATTGAAATCGGTGATGGCTTTATCAAAAGCACCGCTGTTACCATAAGCCTCGCCGCGCTTGTAAAGAGCATCTACATTTTTTGCATCAAGTTTGAGTGCGGCGTCGTACTCAGCAATGGCTTCGGCATATTTGGTATCAGCCGCCAGGGAGTTACCTTTATCAATGTGGGTCTGGATTTCTTTAGCCGCGCCGGAACAAGCAGTAAATAAAGTGATACCGACAAGTAACAATGCGATAAAACCAACCAATATTTTTTTCATGTATTTTCCTTGTTTTGTTTGTACAAGAATATTATACAACGGAAGGCTGGTTGATATTGTGTTGTGCTATTCCGGTTGGCTGTATTTTTCGTAACAGATGATATCCTCGAGTTTTTTCCGGGGGCGTGGCTCCGGCCACGACGTGGGGTAACCGACCGAGACAACGAACAACACTCGCACATCCGGCGGTACCGAGAGGATATCTTTCACTTCCCTCTCATCAAGACCGAAGACCCAACAGGTGCCCAGTCCTTCCTCAACGGCCGTCAAGGTGAGGTGATCGAGAGCAATGGCAACGTCGGTTTCCATCAAGTCCTGGAAAAATGGGTCTCTGCGATCGGTTTCTGACGGCACGTTGTGGTCGACCGTCAAAGTATTTACGCCGTCTTTGTAGAAACGGACAGTAGTGTTTCGCTCGATACCGCAGCCGACAATCACCAAGGGAGCTTCGGCAATAAAAGGCTGCCCGGAGGGACGTTTCGTCATATATTTACAGGAAGCCGCCAATTTTGCTCTCGTAACAGCATCACGCACCACTATAAATTTATAGGGTTGATAATTGTGGCCGGAAGGCGCTAATTGCAGTGAGGTTAAAAGTTTTTGAAGGACAGCTTCAGGCACCGGGTCCGGTTGATAACTACGGATGCTCCGGCGTTTTTTAATAGCTTCAAATACTTCCAATTGGTTTCTCCTGTTTGGATTTTTTGCTTAATATCAGCTCAAACGATCTTTTATGATTTTAGGCAATGGATAAAAGATTTCCAGGCGAGGCATTAATGCAGGGTTGCCCACTTATCGGGTGACAAGTCCTCCCAGCATTATGTCAAGCAACGAGGTTAATAGCTTCAGGGAATGGCTTCATTCCCAGTCGCCATAAAGTTTCTCACCCTTTATTTTAAGGTACTGTACCCAATATAAACAATGCACCTAAATAAATCAATATCATTTATTATGTCTACCTTAGCTTTACCCTGCTTCTTATACTCAAAAATGTGTGTAAAATTAATATATTTCCAGTAATAAAGCTATACAAACATTTTATATTGGAAGTGTTTCTGGGGAGCGCAGAAAAGGGGGACAAAGTAATGCTTTGTCCCCCTTTTCTTTGGAAGAAAGAGTATCTCAAAAAATTAACGGTATTTGGCTTTGAGAGTGGTATCTACCCATAAGAATTTGAATAACTCGTCGGTGCCCATTTCCGCGGTCAAGCCCATATTACCTTCACCAGAGTAACCTTTGAGATAGGGCTGCCAGACACGGCTGCCGGTTTGGGTGGCTAATGGGATTTCCCAGACCAGCGCGTCTTCACGGAGATATTCGGCTTTCATGAGCGCGCTGGCTTCTTCTTCGTCTGTAATCTTGCCCCATTTGACGAAGTTATCCACGGCGGTCTGATCGACCACTTTGGAGAAATTATAGATAGATGTGGTCACGCCGCCATGAGCCCAACCCCAACAGGACTGGGGCGAGCCGTTGCCCCAATATGAATACGCCATCGATGAGTAGGTGCCACCATAGATCAAAGATGAGTGGGTGGCGCTTTCAACGACTTTGATGGTGGTATTAACGCCAATGGTTTTCCATTGCTCGGCCACGAGCTGCATCTGATCTTGATCCGTCGGGCTCTGGTAGATGATCACTTCAACGTCCAAACCGTTCGGATAGCCTGACTCAGCTAACATCTTTTTAGCATCAGCCGGCTGGTACTCAAACAGTTTCTTTACATCGGCCGGCATGTTGGCGTAAGCCGTATAACCCGAGACATTGGAAGGGAG
>JAQTOJ010000252.1 GCA_028713395.1 Dehalococcoidales bacterium
ATAAGATTTTCGGCGGATTGCGCACCACCGTCGGGTTTGGTTCCCACGCTGAATTGGATAAATTCGTGATCGAACTGGCCGATAGCATTAAGCACCTGATGCCTACAACAAGGCGGTGGATGACCTGAAACTTGAACCTGTGGCGCAGCCCCAACTGGAAATGGTACAGGAAGAGCCGGTCATATTTACCGCCGTCGTGCCGTTAAAGCCGGAAGTGATCCTGGGCGATTACAATACCATTTCTTTAAAGCCGGAACCCATCGTTATCACTGAAGAAACCATTGATAAAGTCGTCGAGCGTTTACGCCACCAGAACGGCGCCTTTGCGCCGGTGGAACGCGAAGTGGCTTTATTAGACCTCGTCACACTGGATGTTGCTTCCACTTTGCAGGCGGAACCCTTTATCAATCAAAACGGTGTGCAGTATCAGGTCAACAATGAATCCGTCAATCCGGCCCCCGGCTTCGCCGCCCAGCTCGTTGGTATGAAAAAAGGCGAAGAAAAAGAATTCACCATCAAATTCCCTGATGATTTCACCCGTAAAGAAGTGTCCGGCAAAGAAGCTGCTTTCAAGGTGAAAATCACTGAAATCAAAGAAGAAAAACTGCCGGAAGTCACCGATGAATTTGCTAAACTGGTGGATCCTGAATATACCTCAGTAGTGGTTCTCAGAGAAAAAGTGCGTGAAAACTTGCAGATGCATGCCGATGAACAGTCCAAGCATCAATTTGAAGATCAGGTCATCGCCGCGGCTACCGCTTTAAGCCAGGTGGATTTCCCGCCCGTCATGGTGGAAATTGAAATCGATAACCTCATTCAACGGCAGTTCCGCTTCCTGCAGAACAGCGGTCAGGACGTTGAACAATACCTGCGTAGCATCAATAAAACCCCTGAAGAAATGCGCGTGGAATTGAAACCGGATGCTCAGAAGAACGTCGCCGAATCGCTGGTATTGGGCAAGATTGCCGATGAAGAAAAGGTTACCGTGACGCCGGAAGAGATCGAGGCTGAAATTGATAAGATGTGCCTGAATTCGAACGCCAACCAGGAAAAAATGAAAGCGGCGCTGCACGAGGAGCGCAATCTTCATCAGATCGAGAACACGCTCATTACCCGCAAGGCGATTGAGATACTGGTGGGCATCGCGCAAAAGGACAAATCCGCGCCCGAGACTAAATAGCAACAATTTCTTCTGTATCTCCTCCTTTGGAAAGGGGGATTAAGGTGGTTATTGTTGGTCTGCAGGATTTTCTACTCTGCTGTAAAATAGTAGTAGAGAAACAAGGAGGCTAAAATGCTGAACATGGAACCCAGGAATGTTATTCCGATGGTCATCGAGAGCGGCGCCAGGGGCGAACGCGCTTTTGACATCTATTCCTTATTGCTGAGAGAACGTATCGTTATCCTCGGCACCCCCATCAACGATCAGGTTGCCAACCTGATTATCGCCCAGTTGTTGTTCCTGGATAGGGAAGACCCTGATAAGGATATTTACCTGTATATCAATAGTCCCGGCGGTAGCATTACCGCGGGCTTGGCCATCTACGACACCATGCAATTGATACGGCCGGACGTTTCCACTATTTGTATGGGCATGGCGGCTTCCATGGGCACGGTTTTGCTATGCTCGGGCACCAAGGGCAAACGTTTTGCCTTACCGAACTCCACCATTCATATGCACCAGGCGCACAGTGGCGCCGAGGGCGCCGCCTCGGATATTGAAATCGCCGCGCGTGAAATCTTGCGCTTGCAGGATCTTATCCGCCATATTATCTCCAGAAATACCGGGCAGCCGCTGGAAAAAGTAGCCCACGATAGCGACCGGGATTTCTTTATGAACGCGCAGCAGGCTGTCGAATACGGTTTGATCGACGAAATCAATGTAAAATCAGAAAAAGGCGCCAAAGCCAAGAAATAAGGGCTTATCGAAGCAGAAACATAAGAGGGATTTCCTTTTAGGAAATCCCTCTTTTATTATTGTCATTCCCGCGAAAGCGGGAATCCATGTGAATTTTCTGGGTCACGGTGTAGGCTGGGATCCAGCGTTTTCCGAGGAACAACCCTTCTCTGTATATCTCCCATCCCGTGCCGTGACACGGGATCCAATTTCTCTTGTGTTCAAAAAGCCGGAATCCCGGTGTTAAAACGCCTTTTTAATCTTATTAATGGTGCGGTTCAAATGCACGAACGGACTCGCCCGTTTGCCTTCGATAGTCGCTTTACCTAAAGATGTCAGGAATTCTTCGGGCGTTCTAAAATCATCCAGTGTCACCATCACGTTCCCGATTTCCCTTATGGTGTGCGCGTCGCTCCCGCCCGTCATCGCCAGCTTATGTATACCGGCATATTCCCGGGCTTTGGTGGCTGCCCGGTTCACCCTGCAGCGGGCGTTGAACACTTCCACTATATCTACCTTAGGGGCAATCCTGTCAAAGTCCTCGGTGGATAACCTCAAGCCGCGTAGAGGGTCGAACGGATGCGGAATGGCTACCAGCCCGCCCATTCCGTGTATCGCGTCTATAGCGGTCTCCAGGGGAATCCCGGAGGCGATCCTTTCTTTCAGGAACATCCCCATCACTTCACCGCTGAAAGTCAGCACTTCCTCCGCCACAATTACCTTGAAAGGCGCCAATTTCTGGATTTGTAACGCGCCTTCTACCGCGTCATGGTCGGAAACGGCAATGCAGTTGATGCCCAGTTCCTGGCACCGAGCGATAATATCTTCCGGCGTATTCTCGGAGTCCATTGAAAACCTGGTGTGGATATGAAAATCGGCTTTTAACACGGTAT
>JAQTOJ010000253.1 GCA_028713395.1 Dehalococcoidales bacterium
GGGCGCACATAAATGGCACCTCTTCAGGGCAGCATTAAAAACGGCCACTATCAGGGACTCATGCGTCCAACCCAGTTTCTGGGACATGATGATCAGGTCGCTGTAATCACCCAGTCCGGGCAGGGGGTTTATCTCAAGCATATAGGGTATGCCGTCTTTGCTGACTCTGAAATCGATGCGGGCAAAATCTCTGCAACCGAGTAAACGAAAGGTACGGAGGCTGGCTTTCTCGATCTTATCGAGAATCGATTTTTTCATTTTGACCGGGGCTTCGTAGTCCACCAGGTTTTTCCAATCCCGTTTCACTTCCACGGAATAAACAAATCGGTCTTTCCTATCGCGCGGTAAAATGCGCATCATACCGATGACTTTGGTCGGTTCGTTCCCCACCATACCTACGGTAATCTCGTCGCCGTCAATAAATTGCTCTACCATGACCGGCTGCTGGTATGTCGCCAGCATTGCTTCAATGCTCGTCAAGGCTTGGTCTGGGGAATCGACCAAAGAGGTAGCGTGCACGCCTTTGCTGGAACCCTCGAATGCCGGTTTGGCGATAGCGGGAAAGGGGAAGGATTTCCAATCGACCGCTGCCAGTTCCTGCCGGTTGCTGACCGTTACCCATTTAGGGGTGATAATGCCGTCCAGGGCGGCCAGTTTCTTGGTGAGCGGTTTATCCAGCGCCACGGCGAGGCACAGCGGATCGGAGCCGGTATAAGGAATATCCAGCATTTCCAATACCGAAGGGACTTGGGCTTCACGGCTGCGGTGTGTGCCCCGTCCCTCCGAAATATTGAAAACGATATCTACCTGTTCGCGCAGGACATTTTGCAGAAATTCCCGGCCGCCGCCCAGCTTCACAATGGTGTGTCCGGCGGATTCGATAGCTTTCCTGATGTACTCTATCGTTAAAGGAGAGTCATACTCTTCCAGCGCATCGTCCGGCGCTGAGTTTTTCAGGGTGACGGATTGTTTAAGGTCGTAGGCTAATCCGACCCGCATCTTTTACCCCTACTCTAACTCCTACTTTTACCGGTTGTCGCGGTATCTCGGCTTTTTCCGCCGCGTTGATGATTTCTTTCATCTCGAGCTGTTCCGCGCCGGGATTACGGTAACGGAAGATATGCCCGTTATAATTGCGGATAATCATTTCCGCCCCGGTTTTCGCCAGAATATAGTCCGGCTGCAACGGCACTTTACCGCCGCCTTCCGGCAGATCGATGACAAAGTGCGGCACTGCCAGACCGGAGGTATGTCCACGTAAACCCTGGATGATCTTCAGCCCGGTTTCTACCGGCGTGCGCAGGTGTTCCGTCCCCTGCACCTCGTCACACTGGAAGAGGTAATAAGGGCGTACCTTGATTTTCAGCAAACCCTGACAGAGTTTTTTCTGCGTTTCTACATCATCGTTGATGCCGCGCATCAAAACACACTGGTTGTTCACCGGAATGCCGGCGCGCAGCAGTCTGTCACAGGCTTTGGCTGATTCCGGCGTGATCTCGTGATAGTGGTTGAAGTGAGTGTTCAACCAAATCGGGCCGTATTTAGAAAGCATGTTGCAGAGTTCTTCATCGATACGCTGCGGCAATACCACCGGGAAACGCGTGCCGATACGAATGATATCCACGTGTTCGATCTGGCGGATGCGTGAAATAATGCTTTCCAGCCGTTCCGTGGATAAAGTCAACGGATCGCCGCCGGAGATGATGACATCGCGCACTTCTTCGTGATGGCGGATGTAATCCAGCATCGGTTCGATCTGTTCGTTGGTGCGTACCCAGCCGCCATGGTGCCATTCGCGCTTGCGGGTGCAGTGGCGGCAGAACATCGGACAAATATCGGTTAACACCATCAGTACGCGGTCAGGATAACGGTGCACCAGACCGGGTACGACGGAATCTCTCTTTTCTTCCAGCGGGTCTTCCATGCCAAGTATGCCCATCGTGATTTCTTCTATACAAGGGATGGATTGTTTACGCACAGGGTCATGGCGGTCGTTCAAATCAATGAGCGACAGATAGTAAGGAGTGATCGAAATGGGGTATTTCGCCGTGACCAGTTTGAGCTGTGCTTGTTCCTCAGCAGAAAGAGAAATGAGACGCGCTAATTCGTCAACATTGGTAATTCTATTGCGGAAATGCCATTTCCAATCGTTCCAGTCTGACGCCGGAACGGAATTGAAAAGCCCGTTGTTACCATGGGCATAGGTTTTACCGGGAGGCTCTTCGTCAGTCGTCTCGCCGGTTGTCAGTCTACTACTTGGAGGTTCTTCTACCTCATCGGAGATAATGGTGTTGTTTAACGCCGATTTTGTCACCTGATTTTTACTCCTTTTATTTTGTTTCAAGGTTAGGGGATAACTGGTTAGGTTATCGGCTAAAAATATCCTTAATAATTCTATATATCACCTGTGAACAAGGATGTCAAGGGGTCGCCACGTTTGACCACCAAAAATATTTTTAAAAAGCCGGGGAAAAGGGGTTTTCCTCCGGTTATTTCCGCGGCTTCAAACGGCTCAATTTTTCACCGATTGTCTTCCGGTAAGACCTTAATTTTACCGGACTGACATCATCTAAAAAGATGGCGCGCGTGCTGTAATTCTGCACCGCTCTCACTTCGGTGATACGGGGTATGAATATCACCGCGAAGATCAGTCTTATTATCCCGGATACCAGGAAAATGGAAATGTAGAAGTTGCCGCTTATTAGCGCCAGCAGCGGCGGCAGTGCCACGCCCCCGACGAAGGATCCCAGGCTGAACCCGAGAAAACTCAAAGAGTTATAAATAGCAAT
>JAQTOJ010000254.1 GCA_028713395.1 Dehalococcoidales bacterium
GCCACGGCTATGCCGTCAAAGAGACAGAGGTGATCGCGGTGGAAGTGCCCGACCATCCCGGCGGGTTAACAGCGGTGCTCAAACCGCTCAATACCGCGGACATCAATGTGTTGTATCTTTACCCTTATCTAGGCCGGGGTGAAAGCGGCCAGCCGATCGTCATCGTGGGGGTAAACAAGACGGAAGAAGCCGTACAGGCCCTGACCAAAAACTGGGTGCATACATTCGGCAAAGAGATTTACTCGCTGTAAGGGATCCTCTGAACAGTACGGGATGAAATGTAGTAAATAGAAGGGAGCGACATCGCTCCCTTCTATTTTTCGCGGAGGGGTTTTCACTCTTACCGGGAAGAAGGAGAGAGGGGCTTTAATTCACGGGAACGGTGATTTCCTGGTATTCATGCCAACCAGGGAGCAGTTCTCCAGTTGAAGTTAGCGGCAAAGTGATTTCATTTTGTGTCTCCAGAAAACTCACCACCGAAAAGTAACGCGTTTGCGGCACAAGGGTGTTATTATCCTGACGGACGAATTTCTCAATCGTTTGTGTTTTCCTGGCCAGTTGGAAATTGCTTTTTTCCACCCACAATTCGGTAATAATATTGTACATTTTATCGATTTTTCGTATTCGTTCAGGATCAAACTTCGCTTGAAAATGAAAGCAATCTTTGTTATTGATTGCCTCGTCCGGTAGTTGTGCGATGATCCCAAAACCACTCTGGTTCAGTTCGTAAAAGATACTGGAGACATCCACCATGTTGAAATTTGGTACATCCGCCCCGGAATCCTGTAATTTCCGTAATAGACTGCTTAGTGATGCATATTTGTCAAGGAAAAGGATATCCTCTCTGGACCCCTCGGGGATGGCACGGTAATAGGCACCTTGACCATTGGCGATTATTTCATAGTTATCGGAAGGGGACGTGTTTTGATGCAATATGCGCAACCGCCGGTTCACTATAATAACGTCATCTTCCATTTTGTTTGATACTTGCCACTGTCCGGCGGCGGCATCGTAAGATTCAGTTGTGGTAATCAGGTGTTTCGTGTTGTTATTGCCTAATCCTACGGCTTGCGCTCTAGCCAGTATTTCGTTTGGCGTCAACCCAGACCCGATGGGGAGCAGTGAAAAAACGGTTACCAGGGAGGCTACCACCGGCACCACCACCAATGCCGGTCGCAGCCATTTCCGGGGTTTCCCCGTTTGTTCCGGCGGGGATATTTGGGCCAATACCGCCGGCTTGATATCCGGTAAGGACGGTGTTTCTTGTAACAGGCGGATCTTATGTCCGCCGGTAATGAATTCGCCGAGCACTGTTTTACACTCCCGGCAATCCGCCAGATGAGTTTCAACCAGAGTTCTTTGTTCGTTATCCAGTTCGTCATTGGCATATGCGGAGAGCAATTCTTGAATTAATTTACAATTCATTTTGTTTCACCTTCATAATATTTACGGAAGGCTTGTTGTCCCCGGGCGACCCGCATGCGTACCGCGTCTTCGGAAATCCCAAGCGTCCCGGCGATCTCCCGATATTTGAAGCCCTCGACGAAGTGCAGTAGCAGGCAGCTTCTTTGGTGAGGGGGAATTCGACGCAGGGCGTCCCGGACAGCGATTTTCTCAATCACATTACCGGATTCCCGGCCGCTATCCGAACTGTTCACGGTCCGGCGGTCGTTGAGTCTGAGGAAGGGGAGGATCTTTTTGCGGCGGTAATATTGCATAGCGTTATTGGTCGCGATCCGATAAAGCCATGCCTTGACCTGTAGGTCGTCACCGGTTCTGGAAATGTTTTTAAATGCCCGGACAAAGGTATCCTGTGTCAGGTCTTTCGCCAGTTCCAGGTCACCGGTCAAGCGGAAAAGATAGCGCATGATACCAGACTGGTATTGGTCGACGATCTTGCCAAAAGTCGCGGCATCATTGGTCTGTGCGGCAGGTAACACAAGCGTCTCTTCCAATTTCTTCCCCTTAGCAGCCTTCTATAATATAAAACGTTTGGGAAGCGCAAAACCGAACAAACCGGGTGAAACTGGGGAAATTGTACATCATTCGATTATGTGACGACAATATCGAAATGAAGCAGCCAGTTGATAATCGCCGGAAAGAGGTGTTATGATAGCGCTCTGTGACTTTTTAGGAGAAATTGAGATGAAGAAAGACGCGGTGAAAAATATCTGGAATGCCAACGCCGAGTTCTGGGATAAAAGAATGGGCGAGGGGAATGATTTCCACCGGTTTATGATCGAGCCGAACCAGTTGAAACTACTCAACATCAAACCCGGTCAGCAAATATTGGATATTGCCTGCGGCAACGGGCAGTTCGCGCGGAAAATGACGGAGATGGGCGCCAAGGTGACGGCGGTGGATTTTGCCGATAAATTCATTGAGATCGCCAGGGCGAAAAGCCCCAAAACCATAGATTTTCACGTGGCAGACGCCACGAAAACAGGCGACCTGAAGAAACTCGGTGTGAAAAAATACGATGCGGTGGTCAGTACCATGGCCTTGATGGATATGGAAAAGATTGAGATATTGATCGGGTATATACCCAGATTGCTGAAGAAAAACGGCGTTTTTGTGTTTTCCATCACGCACCCGTGCTTTAATTCTGGGGAGAACGTGCTGACCCACGAGCGCGATGACATCGGCGGTAGTATTAAAGACCGGTATGCGGTCAAGGTCAGCAATTATATGGTGGAAAAAAGTTATCTGGGGGTGGGCATGAGCGGGCAGCCGGAACAGCAGTACTATTTTCACCGTCCGATTTCGACAATATTGGAGT
>JAQTOJ010000255.1 GCA_028713395.1 Dehalococcoidales bacterium
AGTCATTCCGTTTTATTGGTTAACGATAATTTCTCTAATATCGATAAAGTAGCTCGCCAGTATAGTTTCATGCCGGTGCACGGCATTCTCTTTGATCTCGGTCTTTCTTCGTACCAACTGGAGGATGACCCCCGCGGTTTCAGTTTCCAGCGGGATGCTGCCCTGGATATGCGCTTCAACCCGGATCAAACGATCACCGCGGCGGATATCGTCAATGATTACTCCGAACCCGAACTGGCTTTACTTTTACGCGAGTACGGCGAGGAGCCTTACAGCGGACGTATTGCCCGGCACATTGTTGAAGCTCGCCCCGTCACCACCACACTGCAATTGGCTGAAATCATCACCGAAGCCGTTGGCGGCCGGCACGAAAAGATTCACCCCGCCACCCGCACTTTCCAGGCGTTGCGCATCGCCGTCAATCGGGAGCTGGAGAATCTGGAAATGGCGTTAAGTAAAGCGGTAGCGCTTTTGGGTATCGGCGGGCGTTTAGCGGTGATCAGTTACCATTCGCTGGAAGACCGTATCGTCAAGCGCTATTTACAAAAAGAATCTGTGGATTGCCTTTGCCCGCCGGAAGTCATGGTTTGCCATTGCGGGCACAAAGCCAGTCTGAAAATAATCAACAAAAAAGTAATCGTGCCCTCGTTTGAGGAAGTCCGTAATAATCCGCGCAGCCGCAGCGCCAAACTCCGCATCGCGGAAAAGGTCAGCGGTCAGGAAAAGAAAAGCGCTTACATTAAGCGTAACGCCAGGTATTCTAACAATTAATCCGGCATCGGGCGTCTGCGATAAGACGCTTATATATAATAACCAGGTGGTTGGTACCACCGATAGAGGAGGAAAAGATGCGTAAATGGAAAACCGTCTCTGCCATTGATGTTGGTACCACCAAAGTTTGCACGCTGATAGCTGAGGTTGGTGAAAGCGGGCAGATGCGCATAGCCGGGGTAGGGCTGGTGCCCTCCAAAGGCTTGCATAAGGGAATGGTAGTCAATATCAATGAAGCCAAAGAATCAATCCGCGAGTCTGTCAAAAAAGCAGAGCAATCAAGCGGTTACAGAGTTGATTCTGCCTACGTTGGCGTGACCGGGCGTCACATATCCGGCACCAACAACCGCGGCATGGTCGCTGTCACCCGCAACGACAGACTGGTCCGGCCCGACGACCTAAGACGGGTATTGCAAAATGCTCAAAGCCTGAAAATGCCCAGTGAGCAGAAAATCCTTCACATGATTCCCCGCCGCTACGGCGTGGACGGACAGGAAGACGTACAAAATCCTGTCGGCATGCACGGATTCAAGCTGGATGTGGAAACCCATGTCATCACCGCCGCCGCTTCTTCTGTGCAAAACCTGGTCAAATGTATTCGCGGGGTGGGTGTGGATGTGGAGGACCTGGTGTTCGAAGCCCTGGCCAGCAGCGAAGCTGTATTAACCCAGGATGAAAAACAAGCCGGTGTAATTTTAGCGGATATCGGCGGCGGCACCACGGATATCTCTGTCTTCAAAGATGGGGCTATCTGGCAAACCGCCATCGTCCCCGTCGCCGGGTACCAGTTCACCAGGGATATTGCCATTGGTTTAGGTCTGCCTTTTGAAGTCGCCGAGCAGATGAAAAAGAAGTACGGCACAGTCATGCCGGTCTACGAAACCAAGGCTGAAAATGACGCCATACCGGTGCCGAACAATGGACATAACGTATCATATCAGGGGTTGTGTGATATTGTTCGGGCCAGAATGGAAGAGTTGCTTCGCCTGATTATCCTCGAATTACCCCGCACTGAGCAGGATGCTTTAGTTCCGGGTGGCTTGGTGCTCACCGGCGGCAGCTCCAATCTCGCCGGTATCGACGCCTTAGGGCGGGATGTTCTAAAGATGCCGGTTCGGGTAGGCAATCCTATCAATATGAACGGCATCGGCGATAATTTGACCGACCCGGCATACGCCACGGCCATCGGCTTATTACTCTGGGGTGTCAAACCGCAGAGTGTGAGCAATAATCGTTCCGGTGGTTTATCCAGCAATCTTGTAAACCTGGTTTCCCGCATTAGAGGTTTATTCAGTAAACCCGCCCCGCAGCAACAGCAAAAATAAAAAATTAAATATATATAGATTAGAGGAGGATAACTCATGGCAAGGTCACTATTTTCCGCTAGCCAGGTAAGAATCAAAGTGGTTGGACTTGGTGGTGGCGGTTCGAACGCAGTTACCCGTATGGTCAGAGATGGTATTGATGGCGTAGAATTCATCGCTATGAATACGGATGCCCAGTCCCTCGCTATCACTGAAGCCCCGGTCAGAATCCAGCTTGGTGAAAAATTGGTCCGCGGTCTTGGCGCCGGTGGCGACCATCATGTCGGTCAGAAAGCCGCTGAAGAGAATCGCGATGAAATTAAAGAAATTCTTAACGGCTCGGATATGATTTTCGTGACCGCCGGTATGGGTGGCGGCACGGGCACCGGTTCTGCCCCTGTCGTGGCTGAAATCGCCAAATCAAGTGGCGCCTTAACCATCGCCGTCGTTACCAAACCGTTCGGCTTTGAAGGCTCCCATCGCACCAAGGTTGCCGAAGAAGGCATCCAGAACCTGATGGAGAAAGTAGATACCCTGATCATCATCCCGAATGATCGCCTTTTGACCCTTTGTGATCAGAAAACCGGCGTGGACTCCGCTTTCCGCATGGCCGATGATGTGCTGTGCAACGGCGTGCAGGCCATCGCTCAGGTCATCACCGTCCCCGGTATCATCAACCTGGACTTCGCGGATG
>JAQTOJ010000256.1 GCA_028713395.1 Dehalococcoidales bacterium
GCCGCTGTTCAACATGGCGGGTGAAGTGGTGGGGATCGTCAACTCCAAAGTCTCCGCTTCCGGGGTGGAAGGTATGGGTTATGCCATTAGCAGCAACTCTGCGGCGCCGATCTTGAAGCAGTTGATGACCGGCAGCAAATTGGTTTTGCCGTGGATCGGGACGATGTTCCAGACCGTCGATCCTGGTGTGGCGTTTTTGAACTCGCTGGATATACAACAAGGTGTTCTGATAATCGATGTTACCGCCAACAGCCCGGCGAGTGGCGCCGGATTGCAGCAGGGAGATGTGATCATTTCGATCAACGGGAAACCTGTATTGACTGCTTCCCAGGCTGCGAGTATTTTGAATAACAGCGTTATCGGGCAAAAAGTCACAATTAACTACCAGCGCGGTACGGCTCAATCCACCGTCACGGTGACGGTAGCACAGAATCCGCAATAGGATGCCAACCTCGTGATACAGGGAAAACAATACGCCACTAGTAAATAATATCACTTCAGAAATGGGTACGGGACAGGCTTTAACAAGGAGAGAGAAATCACCCACCCCACTGAGATTCTTCGTCCAGGCTATATCGGGGGTTCAAAGATGATAAAAGAGGTGGACACACAGGCAAGAAGCCTGTGCTACCAGACCGAGACCGGATGTCCCCGATTCATTGCAAAAATAAGGGATGGCGATGAAATCGCTCATCTGAGATGACGTAAAAAAGGAGATACAAGATGGCCGTGGGTGAACTAAAAATACTGGGCAATGCACCTGATTTTACCGCGAACGATAGCGAGGGGCGGAAAATCACCCTTTACGATTACACCAACAAGAAAAATATCGTGCTGGTATTTAACCGGGGTTTCTGGTGACCGCATTGTCGTAGACACATGGCGCAGTTGCGTCAAGATTACCAGAAATTCATCGATCTCAATACCGAAGTGATTGCCGTCGGGCCGGAAGGTGCGGAACAATTTACTGCTTGGTGGCACGAACATAAAATGCCTTTTATCGGCGTACCGGATTACCGCCACGTCCTGGCTAAACTATATAGCCAGCAATTCAAATTGCTCAGAGGCGGAAGGATGCCGGCGCTGGTGGTCATCGATAAGCAAATGAAAATCCGTTTTATGCATTATGCCGATGCCCCGAGCGACATACCGACAGATGAACAACTGCTTTCCTTGCTGGCAGAAATCAATAAAACGTAATTACCTGTTCGATACCATCGCATTATCTCAACACGCGGTTGCGGAACCCGGCAATGCCCGCCCAGAGGAATAAGATGCTGAATCCGATCAGCACCGGATAAATGACGTACAGCGGCATGTGGGTGGAGGTTGTTAAAGCCGCGCGGAACCCCTCGGTGACATAAATGAGGGGATTAATACAGACCAGGGTTTGTAACCAGGAAAAGCCGCCGATTTTCACCGCGGAAAGTGTTGTCCAGGGATAATATGTGCCGCCAAGAAATGTTAATGGTAAAACGATGAAACCGAACATTACGCCGATATTCCGGGGATTGATGCGCGTGCCCAATATCAACCCCAGGCTTGATGTCATGATGGCGGTCAATGGCATCAGTGTAAGTAACTCTACCCAATGGACCGAAAGGTTAGGATGCACCCCGTTGGCATGTACTACGGAAGCAATGGGAAACACGATGACAGCTGCAATCAGTCCCTGGATGGCGCCCGCAACCACTTTGCCGATAGCTACCAGCGCGATCGGTAGCGGTGCCAGCACCCGGTCCTCGATCTCCTTGGTGTAACCGAATTCATTGGCCAATGGCAGGGCGACCGCCTGGATGCCCTGGAACATGATCGAAAGCCCCACCACCCCGGCGATGAGGACGGTAGCGAACGAAGATAGCCCCGCTGTACCTCCACTGCCGCCCACCCCCTCACCAATCTGCGGAAATACAAACAAGAAAACAAAAACCAGGAGGAAAGGCTGGATAATGGTGCGGGCGATAAAAACACCAAGATTTTTCCGCAGGACTGTCAAATCTCTCAACAAAAGTGTTTTGAAAGCTTCTGTAGTGGCCATCCTGACTGATCTGGTAGCGGCAAACGCCTCCGATTCAGCTTTCTCAGTTTTTCCTGTCATCAATCCCTTAACTCCTTGCCGGTCAGACTGATAAAGACGGTTTCCAGCGTGGGTTCGGCCATGGAGATATCAGTGATGTTAAAACCACCTTTTTCGGCAGATGCGATGACTTTTAACAAAATACCGGTACTGCCTTTAACATGTATTTGTACAGAATCTCCCAACCGGTGGCTTTTTGTTGCTCCGGACACGTTGTCTCCGAGAAAACGTGCCAGGTCATCCAGATTTCCTGTGGTGGAGACGGTGACAATCGTATCGGCGCCCACCGAGGCTTTCAAGCCTTTGGGTGAATCGACCGCCATGATTTTGCCGTGATCCATGATGGCGAGTCGGTCACAGAGGGAATCGGCTTCCTCCATGTAATGAGTAGTGAGTAAAATGGTCTGACCTTCTTTGTGTAAATCACCCAGGATCTCCCATAAAGCTATCCGGCTTTGTGGATCCAAGCCGGCGGTGGGTTCATCCAGAAAAAGCAAGGATGGATTGTGCACCAGAGAGCGGGCTAATTGCAGGCGCTTTGCCATACCTCCGGAAATTTCATCTATGTCCGATCGGGCGCGTTCTGTAAGACGGAACTTAACCAAAAAGGCGTCCGCGGCCTGCCGCGCCTGGCGCGCAGTCATGCCAAAAAACCGGCCGTGATAATACAGGTTTTCCCATACATT
>JAQTOJ010000257.1 GCA_028713395.1 Dehalococcoidales bacterium
ACCGTAACGGCTGACCGTGCCCAATGGCCCGGCCCACGCGATAAAGACCAGTTGTTTCACCTTTACTCCTTGCATAAAAAAAGCTCCTACCTTTTACAGTAGAAGCTATCAGTTCTGAATATTAACGTTTATTCTTTCTCGTAATTCGCCGTCGCCCTTGTCCAGATGCCGCCGCGCTCCTTATACTCGGCTGCCACCGTCATATATTGCGGCTGGATCAACTTGACCAGGTCTTTGAGAATGCGGTTGACCGCATGCTCCTGTAAAATACCCACATTCCGGTAAGAGGTCAGATAATATTTGAGGGATTTCAGTTCCACCAGTTTTTTTTCCGGCATATACGTGATAGTGATGGCGCCGAAATCCGGCAAACCCGACCACGGGCAAACGCTGGTGAATTCATCGGTTTCGTAAACGACCTCGGTCTCGGAACCGGCGTACTCGAACGGAATCGCCTCTAGAATTTTCACATCAATGGCTTTTTCTGTCTGGATATCGAACCTTTTATCGGCGTATACATCTTTTTTCATCGTCATTCCATCTTAACCAATATTCACGCAAATAATCAAAATTCTATCGCTGGCAGCCACATTGCCTATCTTTCGCCGTTCTTCTTCGCCTGCTCCACCAGCCGGTTGATATCCGCCACGTTGCCCGCGATGATCAGCACGTCCACATGGCTGACCACTTCTTCGACACTGGGACAGACCAGTCCTTCTTTGCCCCGCTGGATCATCAGCACCACCGCGCCGTTGGCCGCGCCGGAAACGAACCCGATGTCCCCCAGCGTTTTTCCGATAAAATACGGCGGGGCTTTGGTCTTGATGATGCCGGAGCCTTTCTCCAGCGGAATAAAGTCCCCCACGCCCTGCATCGTCAGGATCGGCCCGGTGCGCATGGCGGTATCTCTTTCCGGGAAGATCACTTTATCCGCGCCGATGCTCTCCAGAATCGCGCCGTGCAGGTCGTTATCGGCGCGGGCGACAATATATTTTACGCCCATACGTTTCAACAATATCGTCACCATCACGCTGTCTTGAATCGAAGCCCCCACTGTAACCACCGCCACATCGAACTTGTTGATGCCCAGTTTTTGCAGGGCGGCTTCATGGGTGGCATCGGCTTTCACGGCATGCGTGACATAAGAACCAACGCCCTCTACGAGGTCGCTGTCTTTATCGATGGCTAATACTTCATAACCCGAATCGTGCAATATCCTGGCTAGGTTAGAGCCGAAAGTACCGAGACCGATCACTACTACCTGTTTACTCATCATTTTCTCCTATCCGAGTCTGACGGAATCATGGGGATATTCCAGTTCTTCCGGCTGCTGGCGGTGCACCAGGAAGGCCATTAATGCCAGCGGTCCCAGCCGCCCTATGAACATGGCAATGGTGATAATCAATTTACCCGGAATGGTGAGAGCCGGGGTTATCCCCACTGTCAGGCCTACCGTGCCCAGCGCGGAAAACGTTTCAAAGAGAATGCTATCGAAGGGATAGTCCTCCACCAGCGACAAACACAAAGCCACCACGCTCACCACCAGTAAATACAGCAAAAAGAGCGTCACCGCGCGGTAAACCGTCTGGCTGGTAAGCTGCCGCCCGAAGGCGCTGACGTGAGTGCGGCCTTTGGCTAAACTCAAAGCCGTGACAGATAGTATGCCGATGGTATTCACTTTCACGCCGCCGGCCGTGGAACCGGAAGCCCCGCCAATGAACATCAGCAGCATGGTGAAGAAGATCGATGCCTGCCGCAAACCGGCGATGTCAACCGCCGCAAAACCGGCGGTACGCGGTGAAACCGATTGAAAAAACGCCACGTTTAGTTTCTGGAGGAATGGCATGGGTCCGAGCGTGGCCGGGTTGGTGAATTCCACCACCAGGTAAAAAAACGTGCCGAAAGCCAGCAGAATAGCGGTGGTGGTCAGCACCAGTTTGGTATCCAGAGAAAACCGGTAAAACCGCCGCGCGCGGATCATATCCGCCACCACCAGATAACCCGTGCTCCCGGCGATGATCAGGAAAGCGGTGGTCAATAAAATGATGGCGTCGTTCTGATACACGATCATGCCCTTGAAATTGCCGAAAAGGTCCATGCCTGAATTGTTAAAGGCGGAAATCGCATGGAAAACCGCCGTCCATAAAGACACGTTGGCATCCCCCGTTGCCAGCCAGCGGAAATAGAAAATCAATACGCCGATGAGTTCAATCAGGAGCGAAAAGGCCGCAATTTTCAAGACTACCGCCAGGGCGCCGCCGATTTCCTCCGCCCCGGATTGTTCGGTGAGCACGAGCCTTTCTTTCAGGCCGAACTTGCCGCCGATGGCGAATAACAATAAGGTCGTGCCGGTGAGAAATCCGAAGCCGCCGATCTGGATCATCGTCAGAATTACCACCTGCCCGAAGCCGCTCCAGTAAGTGCCGGTATCCACCACCGCCAGGCCGGTCACGCAAACCGCCGAGGTCGAAGTGAAAAGGGCATTAATGGGCGAGGTCACCTGCCCGGTTTTACTGGCAAACGGCAGAATTAACAGCAGGGTTCCCAGAAAGATCGCCGCCAGAAAACCGTAAGCCAGCAATAAAGTCGATGAGAGAGGTGTGCTCGGTTTGGACAGCTTGATCGGTAATTTTATCGCTTGCTTTTCGCGAATGCGGAAAACAAGTTTATCTACCGCAGATGTTTTTTTCTCGATCATGAATCCCCGTTGGGTCGTTGTAAAATCAA
>JAQTOJ010000258.1 GCA_028713395.1 Dehalococcoidales bacterium
CATCTGCCGGAATGACGCCCGTGACAAGACCAAGGTGTGTGTCGTGGAGCAGCCACAGGACATCTTGGCGATAGAGCATACGGGGGTTTATAAGGGGCTGTACCATGTGCTCCACGGGGCTCTCTCCCCGACCGAGGGAGTGGGGATCAATGATGTGCGCATTAAAGAACTAACTGCTCGATTAACCAATGGCGTGGTCAGAGAAGTGATCCTTGCCACCAACACCAACCTGGAAGGAGAACAAACCGCGATGTACCTGAACCAGTTGCTGGGACCATTGGGGATCAAGGTCACACGCCTGGCGCGCGGGCTTCCTTTCGGCACCGAGCTGGAATATGCCGATGATGCCACACTCACCCGGGCGCTAGAGGGCAGAAGCGAGCTCTAAGGTTTCTATATAAAACGATTCTGGAGGTAGCCGTGGCAATGTCTTCTCCGCTCCGAAAAGATGTCACAATAATTGCCGGCCGGGCAAATCCTCAATTAGCAGATGAAATCGGCGCAATACTGGGTATCCCGCTGTGTGACATCCGTATCAGTACTTTCCCTAATTCGGAGACACATGTCCAGGTGGAAGAAAGTCTGCGCGGTAAAGACGTTTTCATTATTCAACCCACCTGCCCACCGGTTAATGATAATTTGATGGAATTGATGATCATGGTCGACGCCTGCCGCCGCGCGTCCGCCCGGCAGGTAAACGCCATCGTGCCATATTTCGGTTACGGCCGACAGGACCACAAGTCGACAGGACGGGAACCTATTACCGCCAAGCTCGTGGCCGATATATTGACCGTTGCCGGGGCTAACCGGGTCGTGGCGGTGGATTTACATTCGGCACCGATTCAGGGTTTCTTCAATATCCCCATGGACCATCTGACCGCTGTACCGTTGCTGGCGCAAAGTTTTAAGAAACCCAAATTCAAGGACGCGGTGATTGTTTCGCCGGATTTAGGCGGCACCAAGTTGGCGGAAAAGTACACGGATGTATTGCATCTACCGATGGCGGTGATGTCGAAACGCCGCCGAGGCATTGGCGGACGAGAAGTCGAGTTTTTCGTTTCGATGGGCGAAGTGAAAGGTAAAACCGTTATTATAGTTGACGACGAAATCACCAGCGGCAGCACGACCAAGCTGGTCGATATCTTGTTAGAATCGGGAGCTAAAGAAGTACACATGGCGGTCACGCATCCGGTCCTGGCGACCTCAGCGGTTGATCGTGTTCGCGGCTCCGCGTTGAAACAACTGGTGGTGACCAACACGATTGATGTGCCGGAAGGTAAACGACTCGATGGCAAAATCAGGGTGGTCTCGATCGCACCTTTACTGGCTAAAGTGATAAAAAATATTCACGAAAACACCTCTGTCAGCAAGATATTCGCCGAACAACACATCAACTTCCCGGTGTGACGGTTTTGGTTTTTGGTAATAGACGATGTAAATAGTTTTTAGGGATGTGTCTGGGTAGATGGTCCAGACGACATTTATCCTCTCCCCTTCGCAAGGGGAGACCTTGGCTCAATGAGCTAAGAAGAGGGATTTATGTACAAAAACCTCCTCCAGCTTGTATATCCGTCTCACCCTGATAGAGCTTGCCCCGTAATGGATACGGGGGCAGTACCAAAGGGTGGGTTGTTGGGATTGTTAGCGAAAAGGATGCACTGAACTACTAGAATAAACAATCAAAAACAAAACTTTACAAGTGTGACCGTATGGGTATGGATAATAAGGGCAACTACGACCAGGATTTTGTCGCCGATTATTATGATGTATTTTACGACCGGCAGCACCGCCAGGATGTGGAATTCTACATAAATTATGCCCGGGCTGCGGGGGGTAAAACTCTTGAGCTTGGGTGCGGAACAGGTCGCGTCCTTATCCCCACTGCAGCGGCAGGTTGTGACATTACCGGGTTTGATTTCTCCGAACAAATGCTGCAAAGATGCCGGAAAAAACTAGCAGAGCAGCCCGAAGATGTGCAAGCACGGGTTAGTTTAGTCCAGGGCGATATGACAAATTTCAGGTTGAATGAAAAATATTCTTTGATAACGATCCCATTTCGTCCCTTCCAGCACTTGATTACAGTCCCTGAACAAAAAGCTTGTTTGCAATGTGTGTATAGGCATCTCACGGATCATGGTCTATTCGTTTTCGATGTTTTTCGGCCGTCTTTGCCCCGGTTAATAGACACAAAATATCTCATGGAAATGGATGTGGAACCGGAAGTAGAGCTACCCGACGGTAGAAGAGTGCGACGTACCAACCGTACCGCCGCCTTCCATCCCACCGAACAGTATAACGATATTGAAATTATCCACTACATCAAATACCCGGACGGCAGGCAGGAAAGGCTCGTGCACTCCTTCCGGATGCGTTACTTTTTCCGCACCGAAATGGAACACCTGCTGGAACTCATCGGATTCAAAATAATCGATTTTTTTGGTGGCTTTGATAAGTCTCCATTCACCGATATTTCCAAGGAAATGATCTTCGTCAGTAGGAAGGCAGACTAATGTCTACACCCCGCGAATACCGGACCTCCGGAGTCATTATCCGCAAGACCAAACTTGGGGAAGCAGACCGCATCCTCACAATTTATACCCCTGATCTGGGGAAAATGGATGCGGTCGCCAAGGGTGTGCGACGCCCTAAAAGCAAAATGGCGGGTCATCTGGAATTACTGACCTACAGCCAGATAAACCTGGCACGGGGACGTAATC
>JAQTOJ010000259.1 GCA_028713395.1 Dehalococcoidales bacterium
GTGATCAATCAGGTGGTGGCGGTGGCGACGGTTGGCATGAAAAATGGCGGCGTGGTAAAAGTCATGCCTCCGCCATAAGCGATTTTGCTGGGGTGTGATCAGTTTTTCTTCAACTAACAGTTCACCCAGTGTTTTCCGCGCGTTACCGTTATCCGTCATCTTTACCCGTTATCTAAGATAGATTTACCCGGTTTATAGAAATTGCCGCTAATACCAATATCGGAGGCCATGAACGACCTCCGATATTCAAGTTATCTATTCTGCGGCATCGCGTTTCGCTAGTAACCGGTGGTAGCCTGGCTGACCACACCGGCAGCGGTGCAGGTATAAGTGCCCTTTGTTGTGCTGCTTCTTAGCAGGCTGGCAAGATTATGGGTGGCATCCGGGAAAGTAGCCATGTTGTTGGTGGCAACGGAAACAGCCGTGACCGTCGTTAAGCCATCTCTGGACATCATGACATCCATGGTGTTCTGAATCAAGGTCAATTCAGCCGCGGCGGCGGCGGTCTTGGCATTACCGGTAAGTCCGGTGACATTGGGGAGAATGATCGCTGCCAGCACGCCGATGATCGCAATCACAATTAATAACTCGACCAGGGTGAAACCACGGTTGCCTTTGTGTAGTTTTTGCCATAAAGTCTTCATAATAGAGTTCCCCCTTTTCCCATAACCTTTACTTCACTTAATTGATTATGTTAATGTATGTGACGTTATTGTAGTTTATGCTCTCTGGAGTGTCAATAGGAAAAAACGTCATTTATCAAATATTTAGTGTATATTTAAGGCGCGGAGCAATATTATGAGCGATAATAAAATACTGGTGGTAGATGACGAGCCCCATCTGGTTAGGTCGCTGGTATTTGTCCTGGAGAAAGCCGGATATCAGGTGTTCGCCGCTTATAACGGGGAAGAAGCGCTGGCGAAAGCCCGGGAAATCAAGCCGGACATCATCTTTCTGGACGTGATGATGCCGAAAAAGAACGGTTATGAAGTTTGCGCCGAATTAAAGGCCGATGCCATGACTAAATCCTCCTATATCATCATCCTCACCGCCAAAGGGCAGGAATCTGACCGTGACCAGGGCGTCAAAGCCGGGGCGGACGAATTTGTCACCAAACCCTTCAGCCCTATTTTAATGGTCAACCGGGTCAAAGAAATACTGGCAGGAAACCAAATATCCCCATAAAGAAGGGTGCATGAAAAACAAACCGGCGTTACTCAAGGGATACAACACGCTTTTCGATGCGCTACCGGCGCCGGCTATGTTGATCGACGCCGGGGGCATGGTTTTGGATATCAATCCGAAATTCATTCAGGTTTTCGGGGGAACAAAAGAGGTTTTGATCGGCAAGAATTTCCTGGAATATGTCACCCTGAATGCCGCCGAAGATTCTACTTATAAAAAAAGTTTCAAGATCGAAGCCTTGCAAAACATCGCCACCTCGTTCGAAACTAAATTATCCAACGCGGCCGGTGAGGACGTTTGGGTCGTCGCCAGTTTCAACTTTTTTACCCAGGATAAGAACACCTACTGCATCGCGGTTTTCCATGATTTTACCAAGCAAAAACTGGCGGAAGATAATGTCAAAGCCAGCGAAGCGCGTTACCGGAATATTATTGAAAATGCCAGCGAACTGATACAAATGACCGATGCTTCCGGCAAAATTATCTTTACCAACAAGATATGGAAGGAAAAACTGGGCTATACGGATGCCGAAATCAGTGATCTGCTGATCTTCGATATCACCCGCGCCGATGAGAAAGCCAATCTGCTGGAAATGCTCAAACAAGTCCGGCGCGGCTCCACCGTGCGGAACTTTGCCACGGTGCTGGTCACCAAAAACGGCACGGAGGTTTTTCTGGAAGGCAGCGTTAATCCCAGAATTGAAAACGGGAAAAGGGTGGGCGTCCGCAGTATTTACCGTGATGTCACCGATAAAACAAAAGCCGAAGAACTTTATACCAAACTGGTGAACAACTCCCCGGTAGGTATCTACATTGTCCAGGATGGCATATTCCATTTCGTCAATCCCCAGTTCCAGTCCATCACCGGTTACACCGAGGAGGAACTTCTTGGCTTATCCCCCTTATCGCTCGTGCACCCGGACGACCGGGCAAAAGTCAGGGATAACGCCGTGCAAATGGTGAAAGGCAACAAACCCCGGCAGATGGAATTCCGCATCATCACCAAAGACGGCAAGGAAAAATGGGCCATCGAAAATATCCTGTCCATTGTTCATGACGGTAAAAAGGCTTCGCTCGGCAACTTCTTGGATATTACCGAACGGGTCAAAATGGAAACCGCCTTAAGAAAGGCGTTAGCCGTTTCGGAAGCCAGCATGGCGGAGGTCTCGGCGCTGTTGGAAGCCAGCCAAACGGTGCTGACCCAACCCCAATTCAAAGACGCCGCCGGCGCGATCTTCGGCATTTTCAAACGCCTTACCGGCGCCGCGGGCGGTTATGTGGCGTTGGCCATGGAGAAAGAAAACCGCTATCAACTGGTCTATCTGGACTCCGCCGGATTGGAATGTCACCTGGATACCGGCGTCCCCATGTTGATACGCGGTTTGAGCGCCGAATCCTATAAAAAAGGCGTCTCGCTTTACAATAATGATTTCTCCCATAGCGAGTGGGTGAGTTTTTTGCCCGAACGGCATTTTCACATTGAAAACATCATGTTCACCCCGTTGCTC
>JAQTOJ010000260.1 GCA_028713395.1 Dehalococcoidales bacterium
CTCTAATTTACCGTGACATCGGAAACAACCCGGTGACTGTTGGTGACCGATGTTGTTCGGGTGGGTGGTGTAATCGACCTTCATGTCCGGGAAGGTCGTCAGGTCGGCGATGCTCTTTAGTTTGGTGACCATTTGCTGGATGGCGGCGGTTTTTTGCGTGTAAATCTGGGGGTAGGTTATTTTGTAAAAATCCGCTATTTTTTCCACTTTGGTATAGGCTGCTTTCAGACTGTCATTGATGGGGTCCAGCGCATTCATGGCATTTAACTTTACATAAGGCAAAGAAGGGTCGATACTGCCCTCAGCCATCGCCTTATCTATCAATTGCTCCGGTGAATAATATATGTGGGTGGCGCGGTTGTGGCAATCGATACAATCCATCAACCGCTTTTCTTTTTGTATCCGGTCCGGCGTAATCTCGGCAGCCTGTGCCGGATCGATCCACTCTTTCAACGTTCCGTCCGCGCTCTCCACACCCACCCAACCGATGTTCTGACGGGTGGCGTCCATGGGTAAATACCAGACGGTCGCGCCGATGTGCCAGTGGATGTCCTGGGGCGAATCGCCTCCCCCGCCGACACGCAAGGCTTTGACTCGCGTCGTTTTGGTGTTATTTTCATCTTTATCGAAGGTGGTATAAAACCGTATCAGGTCGCCGGTAAATTTCTGCGGTTGGTGGCATTGTTCGCAGGTATCCCGCGCCGGGCGTAAATTCGCCACCGGTGAAGTGATGGGGCGTGGATATGTGCCGGTCAAGGTGTAGTAAATCTGCGGGATGCCGTTGATCTTGGCTTTGACGAAAAAGCTTACCCCTTTGCCAACATGGCAGGTGACACAATCCACGCGGGCGTGGGGAGACGCCTGGTAGGTGGTATATTCCGGCGCCATCACGGTATGGCAGAGTTTGCCGCAAAAACTGTTGGATTCTGTAAAATTGAATAATTGATATGCGCCGATGGTAAGCAAAACAAGGCTGAACGCCCCCATGGCGATGAGCAGAATCAATTTCGTCCGGGTTGGATTGGAGAACATGTCTTTTTTCCTGCACCTCGGCCGTAATACTCAGGATATAAAGATAAAACAATTATATTTTATTATAACGTAATCAAAGGTAAAAAGATGGGAATTTGTTCAATTTGTAATAAAAACGTGATAAATCCGGCGCATAGGCGTTCGCGGTGATTAGTCTTTATGCCCCCAGAGGAAGACAGAACAGGCCAAAGTGATGACGAACAGCGCCGCCCCTAGGATGGTGAAAGCTGTGGCGAAGCCGTATTGGTCGGCGAGTTTCCCGATAAGGGGTGTGAGCAGCCCGGCGCCTCCCCGGCTGGCAAAATAATAGAAACCGAGTATCGTAGAGCGGTTGCGCTGCGAAGCGTTCCCGATGACATATGATTCGGAAACGGGCATGGCCACGTACATGCAGGCGCCCAACGCCAGTAATAAAAACGGCAGGAGCCACCAGAAATGCACTAGGCTGATCAAATAAATCAACGGTCCGGAGGCCAGGGCGACTGTCAACATGACGGGAATTTTGCCTTTTCGGTCGGAAATCGTGCCGCCGATCGGTCCGGCCAATAAACCGGCAATGTGTCCCACCGATAGCAGCAGTGAACCCAACCAGGCTTTTTCTTTAAGGTCATCGACGACGAACAGCGGAATAAACGCCAGGGTCGAAAACACAAATACCTGCACGGCAGTACCCATGGTCACGAAGGCCGTCATGCGGCGGATGTATCCTTGGGGGTTGATGTGGATCGAAAAGGTTGTGGCATCGGCGTGGTGGGGTTTATCTCCGACATTCTTCTTTTTCAACACAAAATAGAGATAGATGCCGTAACCGATGGTAGGAATGGTCAGCAGCGCAAAGAAGCCGCGCCATGTCAGCCAGACCGCCAGTCCCGCCGCTAACAGGGGCACAAGGGCATTGGCGAGTGTCCCGCCAATCTGGTGTACCCCCAGAGCCCGCCCCCGTTTCTCCACCGGAATGGTATCAGCGAGTAAGGGCGAAGCCGTGGGGTGATAACCTCCTCCCAGAATGCCCATCAATATCAAGGCAAAGACCATGAAAAGATAGGTGGGGGAGATGCCCACCAGTAAACCGCAAAAAGCTACCCCGGCCACGCCGATAGTAATGAGAATGCGCGGTGCGATTCGTCCCCCGAGCCACCCGCCCGGCAGTTGACTGACGCCGTAAGAGAGCGTGTAAGCGCCGGTGAGCCAACCTGCCTGGTAGTAATCCAGCCCAAAACGGTCGCGGATATCGGGCATTAACGGTTGGATGATGAAGCCGGGAATGTGGTGCATCAAATGTGCCAGCACGAAAAGCGGCACTAAACCCGGGAAGTAGCCTTTATATAAAGCCTTGATCTTTTGCAGCGTTTTATCAGCTATTTTCATTTTCAGCCGGGTTGCCCGGCGTTTGGGTAGATGGCGGAGAGGGTGGGATTCGAACCCACGGTAGACTTGCGCCTACTCACGCTTTCCAGACGTGCCTGTTAGGCCACTCCAGCACCTCTCCGGGTTAATTGCGTCATTGTTTAGTTTAAAGTGTCGGGGCTTGATTTGTAAAGAGAAATTATAAACCATATGCGATTAAGCGCTCTTTTTGGGCTTTGGTCAGCCGTTTTACCCGGGCTTCCCGCTTCCTCGCCTCAGAGGTATTCG
>JAQTOJ010000261.1 GCA_028713395.1 Dehalococcoidales bacterium
TCATCGCGGATAATACTATCGGTGGCTTCAAGTATTTTCAAAACAATAATGTCGATACCGCATTCTTCCAGCACTTCCCGCCGCACGGCGGACTCTATCGTTTCCCCGAGTTCCACTTTACCGCCGGGGATGCTCCACTTCCCTTTGCTGGGTTCTTTCCCGCGTTGAATCAACAAACAACGCCCATCTTTGACAACCAGCGCGCCTACGCCTACAAACGGATGATCTGGATACCAACGGCCGTCATTATCACCTGAATTATTCATGATATTCATCCTTAAAGAATAATTAACGATCTTTCTACTTGCTACCGTTGGCTGATAGTAGGGCGATTGATGACGCAATCCAGATGCACCCCGCAAAGGGTACTATCCCCAAAGCCAAAGTGACAGGAATCGATGATACTCTCATCCACACCGATAAGCCCGGTCGGAGTCATTTTGGAAAGCCCATGCCCCAGTTCCACCAGAGTCCGACACGATTTTCCCAGAACAAACAACTTTGCTTTCAGCTCATCTGCCATATTTCCGCCGCAGATATCCGCAATAATCCCGTTTTCAATTATCAGAGTCACAGGGCTGTCAACAAGCCCGAATTTACCAAGAAATTCACCATATTTGTATAGTTGCCCCACCGTCATATCAACCACAATCTTACCCTGCGCAGAATCAGGAATCACTTCGGCCGAAGTTTCCGAGGGTGGAAGAAAGGCCATACCTCCGTCTTCAATAATTCTGTGCTGGCAAGTACTAAATCGTTTGACGGATAATGCGATGTCTGTGCCCGCAGCATTTTTCACATGAAGTACGGTGCTGCTTTTTAATAGATGTAATCTGTTAATAGTGCCATACACCAATTCTATCGGCGTGCTCAAGCCTTCCAACAAGGATTTTTCTTCAATCGAAAGACGGATAAAGGCATACTTGGCTTTTACACCAGTTGGTTTATGGAATGGTGACCAGATCCCAGGGTGACAATAAAAATAACGCACCAGTGTAATCGGTATCCTTATCTATATTGATGACACGGCTAGATTGTCTGAGTTGCGATTGGATTGTCTGCGCCAGTAGAAACCGGTCATTATCAGTGACGATGATGACAAGAGAATTTGTGCGTAAATCACACCATTTCGAAGCCAATATCGCAAACGTCATCTATCTACCCTGGTGTTACCAATGAACCTACTACTTCGCGGCTTTAGCTTCTTCCCGTATCCGTCTATCTTCACCGCATTCCATGATCTCACCTCTACCGACGATTGGGAAACAACGGTTGCAGGAGATACAACTGGCGGGGTTTTTATCACCGTTCATCCAGCGGGAAAGGAACTGGGGTTCGCGGATAAACGGACGGGAGAATGAAATCACGTCCACATCCCCGCTATCGATTATCTCTTTCGCCATTTGCGGACTGCGAATACCGTTAACCGCAGCCACCCGTACTTTGACAGCCCTTTTCAGCGCAGCGGCACGTTCGCGGAAGACAGGGCGGTCGATATCACCCGGTTTGATATAAGTGGCGACATTACCCACGCCACCGCTGACCTCGATAAAATCCACGCCTAAAGCCACCAGAAGTTGCGCAACTTCGATCCCTTGAGCTAAAGACATGCCACCTTCACGATCATCCATCAGTCCGAATTTCATAAAGAGCGGGTAATCATTGCCCACTGCTTTTCTAATACCTTTAACGACTTCAATGTGGAACTGCCGCCGACGATCGGGGTCGCCACCCCATTCGTCGCTGCGGTTATTGTAAATGGGTGAGATAAACTGGCTCATCAAGTAACCATGGGCAGCGTGTAACTGCACGGCATCAAAACCGGCTTCGCGAGCGCGGACCGCCGCATTAATAAAGTCCTTGATGGTCGTCTGAATATCCTGCTCCGTCATCTCATGATGAGGGCGTTTGGATTCCGGCAGCGAGGAGACCGCCAGGGGTTTGAAACCTTTTTCGATGAGATAGCCGGAATTGATACCGGCATGCGCAATCTGCACGGCGATCTTACTATCGCCGCCGTGATGCACGGCATTCACCAGTTTTTTCAGACCGGGGATCATCTCATCACTGTAAATGCCGTATTGGCGGGGTGTGGCCTGCCCTAGCGGGTGGGAAACATAAGCATGACCGGTGACGATTAAGCCAATGTTGCCTTTGCCCAGATCTCGGTAAATTTTCACCGATTCGTTGGTGACGGCGCCGTATTCATCGGCAGTGGCATCCCAGGTCGCGGAGCGCATAGTGCGGTTGGGGAGTTCGATATTTTTAATTTTAATGGGGGTAAAGAGTTTGTTCGACATTCATTTTCCTTCCAAGAATTTTTTAGGATTTTCTTTACATATATTATCCAGAGTATCAGGGTCAACGCCCATTTCAGTTAACATGGGTAAGACCACTTTTTTAATATACAACAAACCGTGGGGATTATGCTCGTGTCGTAGTTTTTCGTGGAACAGATAGGCGAATTCCCAGTTAAGTAGTCCGCTTTTCTGCCAATAGTCCTCTTCCCGCGGAATATATGCCAGCGTCCAATCGTGGGAAAGAATGATCTTGTTTTGCCAGCCAAATTGAATCAGGTGATATAAAGTCTGTGTTCGTTGCCGCGGGCTGATGAATGGCGGTCCGGGGTACCGGTCCATCCCCACCCAGCA
>JAQTOJ010000262.1 GCA_028713395.1 Dehalococcoidales bacterium
AACAAATCAGGTTGCCGTGCTGACGGTGCCGACGCTGGGAGGCGTTGGGATTGAGGAGTACGCGGTTTCCGTCTTCAAGGAATGGAAACTGGGACAAAAAGGCAAGGACAATGGCATTCTGGTGGTCGTCTCCCCCGGGGAAAGACGAATGCGCATTGAGGTGGGTTACGGTCTGGAAGGAACGATGCCGGATGCCGTGGCAGGGGACATTATCCGCAATGTCATGACGCCGCACTTTAAAAATGGCGACTATAACGGCGGCATTGACGCCGGAGTGCAGGCTATTATTTCCGATTTGGAAGGCGGCAAAGCGCCGGCAGGAAAAGGAGTTGGAAACTTTACAAAAAAATCATCCGGACTTAATTTACAAGCACCTGATATGTCAATCGCTGAGAGAATACTCATTGGAGCGTTTATTTTTGGAATCATCGGGCTCTTCACGTTTATGGGAATTGTGACCCCCGGAGGGGGCGGCTGGTTTCTCTATTTTTTCCTTATTCCTTTCTGGGCCATGTTTCCTGTTGTTGTTTTAGGGTCCACCGGCGCTCTCTATTTGTTGGTTACGTATCTTATATGTTTTCCGGCAGCCAAATTGATGCTTAAAAATAGTGACTGGTATGAAAAAGCGGCCAAAGATCTAAAAACCAAGGGCAGTGCCAGCATCGGCGGTTTTACGATAACCTCCGGCCGTTCAGGAGGATCGTGGAGTTCGGGCAGTTCGGGCGGCGGCTTTTCGGGCGGTGGCGGTTGCTCCGGTGGCGGCGGCGCATCAGGAAGCTGGTGACCAATATTATCAGGTGAAAGGATTAATTTTATTCAAAAGTATTCCGTGTACCCTTTTACCTTGACGCACAGCAATTTATTCCTTATATTTCGACAACAAGAAACTGAACTGATATCAAATCTGTAGGAGTGGATGTGAGAATTGTTTATTTGATCATGGTCGTGTTTGTCTTTCTTTTTGCCGGTGCGGCATATTCTCAGGAATCCCTGCCATTACCATCAGCCGCGCCCCAGGCGCAATCACCGGCGCCGTCAACACAACCCGAGGCGCAATCGCCGCCCCCACCGGCTCCGGCCCCGGAGTGGGTCCGTATGATCACTCCGCTGGATAATGCGGAAGTGATCGGCAAGAAACCGGAAATAAAGGTTGAATTTATCGGACCGTCTGTCCGTAATAATCTTTTGGTAACACTGGACGGAACAGATATCACACAGATATTAATTTTGTCGGATAAGGGCTTCGAATACAGACCGGTGATGCCCGTGCCCGTTGGATCCCATACCCTTGTTCTGACGGCTGTTGACGGAAGCGGCGCGCCGATGCAAAAAACAGTGACTTTCAAATCACGGCATTTAGAAACTTTTGAAGAGGCCTCTTCGAACAACGACGCATCGATCATTTATACTCAGGCTGTCGTCAAACCTAAATCAACCCCTCCGGCAGCCGTCACGCCTCCTCAGAATCAATCTGCTCAACCGACAACAACGGTCGCGGATTTCAACTCCAAGGTTGAAGGCAATCTCAAATCCGATAATAAGATTAAGAACGGCAACTGGGAAGTTACCCTAAACGGCAATGTCCGGTATTTTGATCAGGATGCGCCGGCGCCGAGCCCGCTGACCAAGGGGATGGATGTTGCCAACTGGCTGATGACCGGGACATATCAAAAAGATTCTCTGAAATTCCAGGCCAGCGCCGGGGATATCCAGGTGACCGAAACTTCCAACACAATCAATCTGAATCGCAGGGGCGGATTGCTGCAGTTCGATTACGATATTTTTCAGTTCAGGGTTTTCAACGTGAAGGGCCGGCAAACATACGGCATGGAGGGCGGACTGGGCATTGGAACCGGTGACAATATTCTCGGCGCGTCGGCGGGGGTGAAATTATTCGAACGGAAGGTTGAGTTTAAAACGATATATCTGACCGGAGAGAGCTCAGACAGCAACGTATTTTTTACTCCGATCCCGCCGGGAGGAACACCTTTAAACCCATTCGGAACATCGAATCAGCCCGGTAATAAGAAAGGCGAAGTCGTGGGCTTTTTATTGACATCCGATTTTTTTCAAAACAAAATGAAGACGGAATTTGAAGTCGACCTTTCGAGGTTCGATCCGGATACCTCCGATGAATTCGGTCCCCAAAACGACAGCGCCTACCTGGCAAGAGCTTACGGTGTTCTCGGTGAACATTATAATTATGATGCGAAATATGAATATTTCGGAAAGAATTACGCCACCCTGGGAAATCTTGGCGCTTACAAGGACAGGGAAGGGGTTAGCTTATCCCAGGGATTAAATATCAGTAAGCATTCTTTCCTTCTCGCTCTTTCCGGCGCCCATGATAATGTCACAAGCGATCCGCTCTTCGCGAAGATCTATCAGTACGCGGGCGGTCTCAATTACACCTACAATGGAATCCAGAACCTGTCTGTCGGTTTAGGCTATCAAAAGTCCCTGCAGGAAAGCCGCAACGAACCGGGAGGATTACAAAACCTGAATACCATGACTGATACGGTTTCCGGAAATATCAATTATACGGCGGGGAAAATCATGTTGGGCCTGACCGCCCTCTATTCAATCCTTGATGACAGAACATTAAACAACGCCGATATGACAACCTCCACCATCACATTTTCCCCGA
>JAQTOJ010000263.1 GCA_028713395.1 Dehalococcoidales bacterium
GGCGGTGGCTTCCTTGGGCGCCTTTTCTTTCTTGTTCGCGGGCGGGGTTTCATCCACCATTTCCATGACGGGCATCTGTTCCGGCTCTTTGGGGGTAACCACTTTTTCAAAGATCACCGGTTTCTTGGCGGCTTTTTCTTTTTGCCGGGTACGATAGGCGTTAACGGATTGTTTGAGTTTGCGTAGCAGCCAGACTACCGCGCGCGGGAAAATCAGGGCAAAACTTAAGATTAACAACAGGGCGATTTTAAGTCCGCCCCAGAAATTATGTTCGACGATAATACCTTCGCCGATGGCGCCGCCGATTTCGTTGAAAGCCAGAATGCCCCAAACTGCCAGCAGCGCGGCAATGATGCCAAGCGTACGGTACCAATAACGGAAGATGATGGTGAAATGTTTACGCCAGATAAGGAAGATGACGGTGAAAATGACCAGCAGGGTAATTAATATACCCCAGCCGAAATTATCCCATGTCCAATTTGAAACATCACCGAAAAAGCCGGAGATCGTGTCTCTGATATCGATCAGTTTCCAGACTCCGAAAGACAGCGCGATAACGATAAAGGCGTAAAACAGCCAGTCCCAAAAACTGTTATCGCTTTCCGGTTTGTTTTTCTTGGGCATCTTACACTCTCACAACAAAAGGTAGAATCATGGGGTGGCGTTTGGTCTGTTCGTAATAATACCTCTCCAGCGTATCACGAATCTTGTTGTTGAGATAACCGGGATCGGATGGGGAATCGCTGCGGTGTTTCAAGGCTTCGGCAACCACATCGCGGCTGTTTTCCAGCATCTCCTGATAACCCTGGCTATCGACGAAACCTTTTGACATAATATCCGGCTTGTTGAGCAACCTGCCGGTTTGTTTGTTCACGGCAACAATGACAATGACAATGCCGTCTTCCGCCAGCGCCTGGCGGTCGCGCAATACCGTAGCGCCGATATCGCCGACACTCATGCCGTCCACGTAAACGTGACCGGAAGATACCCGGCCATCAACCCTGGCGGAACGCTTATCGATCTGCAGGATATCGCCGTCTTCCATGATGAAGATGTTTTCTTTGGGGATGCCCACAGTCTGCGCCAGTTTGCCGTGGATATAGAGATGCCGGTATTCGCCGTGAATCGGCATAAAATACTTCGGTTTGACGATATTCATGATAAGTTTCAGTTCTTCCTGGCTGGCGTGTCCGTGAACGTGCACCGGGGTGATGCGGTCGTAAAGTACTTCCGCGCCCTGTTTCAGCAGGTTATCGATGGTGCGGGCGACCAGCGATTCGTTGCCGGGAATGGGGGAAGCGGAGATAATGACGGTATCGCCCTTCATGATATGTACCTGTTTATGATCTTTATTGGCGATCCGCACCAGCGCCGAGGTGGGTTCGCCCTGGCTGCCGGTGGTCACCAGCACGATGCGATTATCCGGCAGGTTTTTCATTTCATCTATGCGTCCCAATATCCCGGCCGGGGCTTTGAGGTAACCCAGTTCCAGCGAGATGCGCACGATTTCATTCATATTGCGGCCGACGACAAAGACACGGCGGTTATAACGGGCGGCGGTATCGATGACCTGCTGGATACGTGAAACCAGCGAGGAGAAAGTGGTAATGATGACTCGTCCCGGGGCGTCCGACATGATGCGCTCCAGCGCATCCCCGACGACACTTTCCGAAGGGGTATAGCCGGGTAATTCAGCATAGGTAGAATCGGTCATTAACAAAAGGACGCCTTCACTGCCGAGCTGTGCCAGGCGGGAAAAATCCGTGGGGTTAGAGTTGACCGGGGTGTAATCGATCTTGAAATCGCCGCTGTGGACGACGACACCGAGGGGAGTGTGGACGATAATACCGGCGGAATCCGGAATGCTGTGGCAGACCGGGAATAATTCCACACGGAACTTGCCAAGCGCTATTTTGACCCCGGGAGTTAAAATCCGCAGGTCGGCTTTAGCCAGCGCCTTATGTTCTTTGAGTTTGACGGAGATCAAACCATGAGTGAGTTTGGTGCAATAAACCGGGCAGTTCAATTGTGGCAGCAGGTAAGGCAGCGCGCCGATGTGGTCTTCATGACCGTGAGTAATGACCATGCCGCGGATTTTCTGCCGGCGTTCTATCAGGTAAGAAATATCCGGGATAACCAGGTCCACCCCCATCATTTCTTCCTCGGGGAACATCAACCCGGCATCGATGATGATGATGTCGTTTTCATATTCCAGCAGCATCATGTTCTTGCCGATTTCGTTCAAGCCGCCCAGGGGGATGATTCTTAGTTTCGATTTTGCCATTTTTATTCCGTTTTCACTCCGGTCGTTTCATAACCGACGATTGCGCCGTCAGCCGCGGCCACCTGTATTTTGAAATCCAGCACGGTGCGGCGGGTAAAGAGCCCACCGCCGATATCGGCTTTACCTTCCACCATATAAATGACTATGCCTTCCACCGAAGATAGTTGCAGTTTTTCGATGTTGAGCTTTTTCAGTTTTTTCAGACGGTCTTCCAGAAAACGCTCGGCGGCGATCTGGGCGGCCTCCAGGGTGATGATTGTTTTATCGGGCATTTTGCCCCCTTATATTATTATAACCCAATAATCTGTTATTCACTGAGATGGGCTGGATTCCGGGTAAAAGAGGAATGATGGCAAAAAA
>JAQTOJ010000264.1 GCA_028713395.1 Dehalococcoidales bacterium
ATAGTTGCCAGTACCGGAAAACTTGTTATTGACCAGAGTTGTCATCGAACCGACTCCCGGATCAAGCTCGATGGTATTAGTACCGTTGGGCGGCCAGGCGGCAATCCTAATTCCGCATTTATCTACCGTATTAGATTCAAAAGTAACGCTTGAAGGACGTTCACGGGTAATTCTGAGCACTTCATGTACACCGGTAAAAGTATTGTTGGCAATAATGACCTCGCCCGCGGCGACATTTATCCCATGCCCTGAACCGCTAAATTCATTTCCGCGAATCGTACAACCCGAATTAACCACAATGGCATCATCTTCTTTCCACGGGTGCGCGTCAGGTGGTTCCGAGTAATCGGTGATAAATTTGCATCCGGTAATTTCCAGTCCAGCGGCACTCGTGTTTACTAAAATACCAATATCTTTCACACCACCTAATGAGGTATCGAAAGTACAATTGTCTATAGTACATTGGGTACCCGGAATGTTATTATTGAAGGTCAATAATGTCTGGACGGGTGTCGTGCCAGCTGTGCCGGTTTTTATAAAAGTACAACCATAAAACTTCACACCCGGCGCATTTACGATTATCCCATGATTTTCTACGCCAGGCGCCAGAATTAAGTTATGGAATGTCACGCCAGAACCATCCACGACCCAATCCGCCACAACGGTATTCGCCCAGTTATCGGCTTCGTTTGTTATTAATAGATTTTTTACTCTCGCCGGTATGATAACCGTTTCATCGCTGTGTGCTCCGTTGGATATTTTGATCGTCCAATGATCCCCTGTTACTTTTGAAACACCATCATACAAGGCGTTGTAATTGGTATCTTGAAAAATGCGCACACCTTCTGCGTTATAGACGGTCACCATTGGCGGCGGACCACCCGGAGCAAGGAGTCCCATTACTGTATAAGTATTAGAAGTAATCGGCGTGGCTTCTTTGGTTGTTTTTAAGGTCAATGTATAGTCGCCAGCAATTTTCGGATTTATGACTCCGGCGCTCACCGGAATATAGATTCTAATCTGTGCGGCTTCACCAATCAGATCACCCGGACCGAGTGTTAACGTGACCGTACACTTACCAGGGTTTCCTGAAACCGTGTATCTGTTTAGAATCGCAGCAATGTTTGGCGTACCGTTTATCGCCCCTAATGTGGCCACCACCGTCACCCCGGTCAAATTTTCGGGCACTACCGTCCCTACTGGAAAGGTGACGGTAATCGCATCGCCATCTCCTGTTAGTTGCATCCCTAAGGTAGCGAAAATTATATATTCACCGGCATATCCAAAAAGGTCGCTTGTTCCGGTTGAGCTCAGAGTCACCGCTACCCCTGATAAAGCGGTTACAGGAGTTACCGGTATTATCAGCAAAGTAGCGGCAATCATCAACATGCCCGCAATTCTCATTACTTTCTGTTTCATCATGTTCTCTCCGTTTACCACTCATCCCGCCGCAATTGATTTATGGATTATCCTATCATATGTTTCGTATACCATCAATAGTATAACGTTATGTATTGTAAAAAGTATGCCCGCTTGGAAAATATTTTTTCTCTTTCTTTTCTACCGCGTATTTTTGAGATTGACTTGAATTCAGGCGCGTGCTATCATAAACACAAATCAGCAGGCACACTCCGTTGTGCGGGCTAAAGAGAGAATGTCAGCCTTAACCGATCTATACCAGGAAATTGCCGTCTGCCGTAAATGTGAAATCGCCAGAAACCGGACCCACACGGTGCCCGGTGAAGGCGCCGAGAATGCTGATATTATGTTTATCGGGGAAGCCCCCGGCTTCAACGAAGACCAGCAGGGCAGACCGTTCGTCGGCGCGGCAGGGCAGTTCCTGGACGAACTGATCAAATCCATCGGTCTGGATCGGAAAACCGTCTACATTACCAATGTCATCAAAACCCGTCCGCCGGATAACCGAGATCCTCTCCCCACCGAAATCATGAATTGCCGCCCCTACCTGGAAAAACAAATTCAACTGATTTCTCCCAAAATCATCGTTACCCTCGGCAGGTATTCCATGTCCATGTTCTTTCCCGGTAAAAGCATCAGCAAAATACACGGCACGCACCAAACGGTAAGCGGTATCACCTATTTTGCCATGTACCACCCGGCGGCGGCGCTGCATCAGGGAAACCTACGGGAAACACTAAAACAGGATATTAAAAAACTGCCCCCTTTACTGGCAGAATTAAAAAAACAAATGGCACCCGTTGCAACGCCCCCGGAAACCAAACAACTGAGTATGTTCTAACCTGTTCTCCGCTTTTTTGCCATCATTCCTCTTTTACCCTTGGGGGATGCCCGCCACTGGAGTAATGAAGTTGACGGGTGGATTTGTTGACCACGCCATACCACATGGTGAAGTAGAGGTTGTTTTGACTTTCCATGCCGAAAGCGCGATTCAGCGCCGCCATCACCTCGCCTGGTTGCCGGAAGTCTACGCCCGGCAGATTTTGGGAGCGAAGGACGTTCATGACCGAGATGGACAACAGCGCGGCGCCCACGCCGTGCGAGCAAACGTCGAGCAGGAAAATGGCGAAATGGTCGGCGTCCACCCAGCGGTAGCCGAAGGCGTCGCCGCCGAGTTCACTGGAAGGAATATATCGCCAGTCCGCGGTTAATTCACCC
>JAQTOJ010000265.1 GCA_028713395.1 Dehalococcoidales bacterium
CTTTCAACAATGCCTGCCTGGTGCTTCTTTCCCGCGGCTCGGTATAAGGGATTTCTGTTTTTAACCAGTAGTAATTATCCGTATCTAGATGGGCGATATTCAAACGTTTCGCCAGTAAGCGACCTAGAGTCGTCGTGCCGGAACCGGAAGCCCCTAAGATATGAATACGTTTTTCTTTCATCGTTTAGCCTTTTCAGACACAGGTACACAATATAAAATAATCACCCTCTTAAGTCAACACTAAAAGCATTTAGTATTCTGAACGCTGATTGCTGATAGCTCAACTTGACATCCACCCCTTAACCTGAGAAAATAAGATTTGTCCTGAGACAGCAGGTTCCTCATTTCGGTGAGGATTAATGTGCTCGCCTGCCGAGGCCATCTTAAACCGCTTAACTCATCGCCCCGAATCATTTTCGGGCATATTTTATCGGTCATAAGAGTCCTCGTGCAGTTGCAGGGGACTCTTTTCTATTATGGGCGCTGGTAGCGCCGGGGAGTAAAAAATGCGAAAACAGGAAAAAGGGAAACGCATTGACAAGCTGCAGGATGAGCTTTCTAAAAGCACCATCGGCATTCTCACCGAATACCGTGGTCTGAAAACTCCGGAAATCAATGTCCTGCGCAAGAAAATGCAAGACGCCGGCGGCGATTACAGAGTCGTCAAGAACTCTCTCATCGTCAAAGCCGCGGAACGGCTCACCCGTACCAGCATCACCGATATGTTCAAAGGACCTATCGCGATCGCTTTCGGGCAGGGTGATGTCTCCCAGACGGCCAAGGTCTTCACCGACCACGTCCGTGCCACCAAAATGACGCTGCCGGTCAAAGGCGGATTCATGGCGGACAAAATCCTCACCATCGCAGAGATTTCTGCGCTGGCAAGCCTGCCCCCGAAACCCGTGCTTATCGGCAAGGTCATCGGTGGCATCAAGAGCCCGCTCTATGGTATTGTGGGCGTCCTCGCTGGACCTATGAGAGGTTTCCAGGGTGTACTGCAAGCAAGAATTAGACAATTGGAGGGAAATAACTAATGTCAGACAACGCTAAAGTCAATGAACTCATCGCATCCATCAAAACCCTGAACGTCATGGAACTTTCCGAACTCGTGAAAGCCCTTGAAACCGAATTCGGTGTCAGCGCCGCTGCGCCCGTCATGGTCGCCGCTGGTGGCGCCGCCGCTGCTGCGCCCGCTGCCGAAGCTGAAGAGAAAACCGAGTTCACCGTCATCCTGAAAGCTGTCGGCGAGAACAAGATCAACGTTATCAAAGCCGTCCGCGAAGTCACCAACCTGGGTTTGAAAGAATCCAAGGACCTGGTGGAAGGCGCTCCTAAATCTGTCAAAGAGAATATCAGCAAAGCTGAAGCTGCTACTATCAAAGACAAGCTCACCGCCGCCGGCGCCACCGTCGAAGTCAAATAATAACCGTAAAATAAATCTACTCGTTACGAAATTAAGAGGGGGGTTTCACCCACGGGGTGTTCACCCCCTCTTTCCTGTTTTCTTTTTTATGTAGGATGGGTGAAACTCATCTCGTACTTACCCCTCTTGCTATCTCTCCCTAAAACGAGTAACATTATGACAAGGTAATTGTACTGAGGGTTGGCGTTTCATATGGAAGTCTGGGGGATAACATTCATTGTTGCCGCGGTTATCTTCCTCATTGGTATCCTCTTCCTCATCTGGGGAAAACGGGAAGAACGCAATTACTACGACTCCCTGACCACCCGCGTCGACCTCAGGGAATTCTTCTCCCGGTGGCCTCCCCGTCCCCAACCCGGCGCTCTCAAAGCCGGCGGCTGGATTGCCATCTTCGTGGGGCTTGCGCTAGCGGGTGTCGGTTGGTTGATCATCTACGTACAGAGTAGATGATTCCCTTTTTATTTTGGTAATCATCCTGAATTCCGGCATTCACACATCGTGATTATTATATCTGTAATTTCCATTACTACACCCAGTTTATGCCGTATGAATTTGGCCGCATCGGGACTTGATACGGAAACACCATTTCCAGCCACTCAATATCTCGTTCCCATTGCGAGCGAGGTTAAACCGAGCGTGGCAATCGCCCATGGAAATACTACCTTGGGTTATGGTTTCGCTTAATAGTGTGACTTGGCGGGATGAAGATGCTATATTAGCCGGATGGCTGTTAAATTCTAATCTGCGGGAATTCTATGAAAAAACAAAACCGCTCCTCTGCAACAGAGGAGCGGTTTTTCATTAATGTCTTCAGTTATCGGGTCGGGATTATTTCTTCTGTCCCCAACCGGCGCGGGCGCCCATGCCCATGCCAATGGGACCGGCAGGCCAGTTGAAACCGCCCATCATTACGGTATCGACACCCTCGGGGGTGCAAATGCCTTCCTGAACGATTTTCATGGCTTCGCGGCGTACGACGCCGAAAATGCGGTTGCCGACGAACCCTGTATCACCCGGCACGTCTTTGACACGCACATGAGTTTTGCCTAGTTTGTCGCAAAGGGCTTCGATGAGCTGGATGTTGTCTTCGGTGACATCTTTGGTCCAGATCACTTCAACGACTTTCATAATGTTGGCGGGGCTGAACCAGTGCATGCCCAGGAATTGCTGTTTGCGTTTGGTCGCCACTGCCAGGTCGGCGATAGTAAAGAC
>JAQTOJ010000266.1 GCA_028713395.1 Dehalococcoidales bacterium
CCGCATCACCGGCGGCGAACCGCTGGTAAGGGCCGGCATCACCGGTTTTCTGGCCAAGCTGTCTGCCCTCCCCGGCCTCAAGCACCTGGCACTGACCACAAACGGCCTTCAACTTGCCGAGATGGCTGCCGGCCTGCACCAGAGCGGACTTCAGCGGCTCAACGTCAGTCTCGACTCACTCAATGCGACCACATTTGCCGAAATTACCCGCGGCGGCGACCTTGCCAGGGTGCTGGCCGGGCTGGACGCCGCCGAGCAGACCGGTTTCCCCCCGCCCAAGATCAATGTCGTCGTCATGCGCGGCATCAACGATTCAGAAATTCTCTCATTTGCCGAGATGACCCGTCTGCGCGGAAACTCGATCCGCTTCATCGAATACATGCCGGTTGTCAAGGAAGATGGCTGGCAGCGTTACTGTATCTCCGGCGAGGAGATCCTGCAGCTCATCGCCGCCAATTATCCGCTTGAGCCGGTGGACAAGGGGCTCTACTCCGGTCCGTCCCGTGATTTCCGCATCCCAGGCGCCCGCGGCAGCATCGGCATTATCACCGCTATCTCAGGCCATTTTTGCAGCGAATGCAACCGCATCCGGGTCACCTCTACCGGGCAGGCCAAGGGGTGTCTTTTTTCCGATGAGAAAACCGATCTGGTGCCGTACCTGCGCCCGCCGGACACGGAAAAGCTGGCGGAAGTGCTGCGCGGAATTGTTTCCGGCAAGCCGGAGCGGCACGAAATGTCGTGCGACAGTTACAAGCATAAAAATTTTACGATGGCACAGGTAGGGGGATAAAAAACATGGCTACGGTCAAGGCAGTCTGTATCAGTGAAAACAAAGGAGAACGCAAGAAACCGGTGGAAGCGGTGGAACTGCGGGAGAATCACGGCATTGTGGGGGACGCCCATGCGGGCGATTGGCATCGCCAGGTGAGTTTGTTGGCTTCCGAGAGCATCGACAAGATGCGGGCGCTGGGTCTGGACGTGGATTCGGGAGACTTTGCCGAAAACATCACTACCACCGGCATCGAGCTTGTGTCGCTGCCGATCGGCACAAGGCTGCAAATTGGCGAGACACTGATGGAGGTTACACAGATTGGCAAGGAGTGCCATAACCGCTGCGCCATCTATTATCAGGCCGGTGACTGCGTCATGCCCAAGGAGGGCATTTTTGCCAAGGTCATAACCGGCGGCATGATCAGACCTGGTGATGAGGTTATTAGAGTTTAGTTCCGCATTTTTGGGGAAAATTTTGTACCTGAAATTCGTCACCGGCCCTGAATGATTTCTCATTCAGGGCCGGTTTGCGTTTATGGCACTTTAGCTGGAGATTACAAGGGGTTCATGCTATAAAGCCCAGGCTCGACGCTTTCAGTAAAAGCAGTCCTACGCAGCAAGCAAAAATGGCTGAACTTGTCGCACCCTCTGAAGAAGCGTCTTTTCAGCGGTTTTCAGGTCATAGCTGGTTTGCAAGTTCATCCAATAGGCCGGTGTCTGGCCAAATACTTTACCGAAAAGCATAGCCAGTTCTGCCGTAACAGGGCGCGACCCCTTGATAACATGCGATATTCGCATGGGCGAGACGCCGATCGCATGAGCAAAAGTATTTTGCGACATGCCAAGTTCATCAAGTATTTCCTTCAGGAATACCCCAGGATGAATGGGGGGGAGCCCGTTTTTAATAGCCATAAATTTCTCCTTTAATGGTAATCGGTTATTTCGACATCAATTGCTTCACCGTTGGCAAACTTAAAACATATACGCCACTGGTCATTAATCCTGATGCTCCATTGCCCCGCCCTATCACCGGAAAGTGCTTCAAGGCGGTTTGACGGGGGTATCAGCAAATCTGTAACCTCGCGCGCATTGTCCAACTGCGTTAAACGCATGATCGAGCGGGTGATGATTTCCGTAGGGAGTTTTTTGGATTTCCCCGTTGCAAAGAATTTTTCTGTTTCTTTTTTCGCGAACGATGTGATCATAAACAGAATGTAAACAATTTGTTTATACGAGTCAACCCAAAAAAAATGCGGAGTGGGAAGTTTCCAATCAAAAAATCCGGGAGAATTAATATCTCTTCTCGGAAAGGGATGGCGACCATGATCAAGATACTCGCAATTAATGGCTCATATCGGGATGATGGAATTACCGATCAAACTGTAGAGGCCTTTGCACAGGCTCTTGAGGCGGCTGGCGCCGAAGTCGAGACTATACTTCTCCGTGAATACCCGATCGAGTTTTGCCTGAATTGCCGTGCGTGCACCCAACAACCCGGTGCGGCGCCGGGGGAGTGCGTGCGCCATGATGGCATGCGGGAATTGATTGACAGGATCGAGCGGGCGGATTGTTACATTCTCGCTGCTCCGACGAATTTTGGTTCAGTCACAGCCATCTTTAAACGTTTTATGGAGCGGTTGACCGTTTATGCTTATTGGCCGTGGGATATGAATGGGCCACAGTATAGAAAAGCTCAGGCGGCAAAGAAAAAAGCGCTACTGGTCTCCTCGTGTGCGGCTCCGGGAATTTTTGGGCGCTGGTTTTATGGGACCGGTAAACAGCTCAAAATGACGGCGAAGACGATCGGCGCCGAAATCGTTGGCACACTCTTTACGGGTATGATTGCCAAGGAGCAACA
>JAQTOJ010000267.1 GCA_028713395.1 Dehalococcoidales bacterium
TTCATCCCTGTAATGTTGATTTCATCGGCCTTATAAACCGCTTTCCCGCGGTAAAAGGTCGCCATCACTTTCCCCTTGAGCACCTGACCGTCCAGCGGGGTGTTCTTGCCTTTGGAAAGAAACTTGTTCACATTGACCAGCCACTTCCGGTGGGGATCGAAGATGGTAATATCGGCGGTATGTCCCACCGCCAGATTGCCGGTCACTTCAAAACGTTTGCCCAGCAAAGCCGCCGGTTTGACCGTCAGGCAGGCAATCAGTTCATTGAGCGTAAACTTGCCATCGTGTAATAAAAACATCAGGCTGCCAAAGGCGGTTTCAAAGCCGCTTATACCGGAAGGCGCATGCTCGTAGTCTTTCTGTTTTTCGGCGGCGGTGTGCGGCGCATGGTCGGTGGCCATAATATCGATCGTGCCGTCCCTTAAAGCGGCGATCAGGGCGCGGCGGTCGGCGGTAGTGCGTAACGGCGGGTTGACTTTCGCCATCGTGCCGCAGCGTTCTATCAGGTCGGAGGTAAATTCCAGATGGTGCGGCGTGACTTCCGCCGTCACCTTGACCCTTTGCTTTTTCGCCTGCCGGATCAGTTCCACCGCGGCGGCTGTGCTCACGTGCGCAATATGTATCCAACCGCCGGTCTCGGCGGCCAAAGCTAAATCACGCGCCACCATTTTCACCTCGCCCTCAGGCGGTCCGCCTACCGGGTCTTCACAATGGTCGATGATCGGCAAAGCCAGCTCGCGGCTCTTGATAAGCGCTTGACGCATTAAATCGTCGTTCTTGACGGTATCGCCGTCATCGCTGAAAGCCACCGCCCCACCCTGGGCTAGCGCGCTCATATCCACCAGCGCCTCGCCTTTTCTACCCTGTGTAATACAAGCGACCGGCAAGACGCGGACCACCGCTTCTTTTTCTGCTTTGCTTTTCACATAATCTATGGTTTTCAGGTTATCCAGCGGCGGGTTGGTATTAGGCATGCAACACACGGTCGTGAATCCCCCGCTGGCGGCTGCTCGCACGCCGGTAGCGATGGTTTCTTTGGCTTCAAAGCCCGGCTCCCGGAGGTGACAATGCCAATCGATGAATCCCGGGCAGACCACCAGCCCATCCGCTTTCAAAACGTCGTAAACCGGCGTTTCCGGCAGAGCGTCCGGCAAACCGAACCATTCAATTTTCTCATCTTTGATCAACAGATTACCCAACCGGTCGATCTTCCGTGCCGGATCGATGATACGCCCACCCCGAATCAATAGCGGCTTATTCATTTTCTGTTTTTCCCCTCGTTTTCCGTGCGAATGTCCCGGCAAAATAACCCGGCTTAAATCCGTGCTCTTCGGCTTCCGTGGTGGAATCGAAGGCAATGAGATTTTCTTCTTTGATTTTCTGCGCCAGATGACTGTTGGCGCGGTGATATTTCTTACTTTCCACCATCCCCTGGTGCCATTCTGCGCTGGCTACGAATTGCGGTTCGGTGCCGTGTTCGCAGTAAATGCAGCGGAAGGTCAACGGGTTACGGTTAACGATCTTGAAACCGGGTTTGAGGTATTTCTGTTCGCTTTCCTGACCGGTGACGCACTTGGGATTATTGCAAGCGACTCCGTAATCCCGCCGGTAGAGAGGGTATTCCACCGCAGAAGTCGTTTCCGGCGCAACCGCTTTGAGTTCTTTGGCTCCGAGTATCAGCGCCAGCAGCGCCATACGTACCGGCACCGCGCGCGCCGCCTGTTTGAAGTACATGCTGCGGGGGTCCCCGTCCATATCGTAAGCCAGTTCGTCCACCCGGGGTAAAGGGTGCATGACAAGGGTATTACGGAAGGCTTTGCCCTGGAGCATTTTCTTATCCACCACCGGGTAGGTCTGCCCGGACTGTTGTTCTTCTACGGTAAAGCGTTCTTTTTGCGGGCGGGTGACATAGAGGGCATCGATGCCGTCTGTGAGTTCCGCCTCGAAATCAATCTCCGGCATCATCGCCAGTTGATGGGGTTTCCCGGCAGTTATATAAACGGCGCTCACCGGCATCACCCCGGCTTTGGCACGGCGGTTAGCGATACCAAATCTCACCAGTTCGCCGCCGTATTCAGTCACCAGCTTATGCAGAATATTTTCCGGCACTTCCAGACCGGGACTGGGGCAGAAAACAATGTTCGCCCCGAATTTAGCCAGGGCGAAGATGAGTGAATGCGTGGTGCGTCCATATTTCAGGTCACCCCAGAGCGCGATATTCAAACCGCGGATATCACCGCGTTCTTTTCTTAAGGTATAGAGATCGGCCAATGTCTGTGTGGGATGCTGGTGCCCGCCGTCTCCGGCGTTGATCACCGGCACCTCCGCGTAATCCGCCACCAGCCGCGCCGCGCCTTCCCAGGGGTGCCGGATGACGATTATATCGGCGTAGCCGCTGACAATACGCGCCATATCGGCGATACTTTCACCCTTGGACATGGAAGTGGATTTGGTATCCGAGACGCTGATGACGCCGCCCCCCAACCGCTGCATGGCCGTCTCAAAAGAGAGCCGCGTGCGGGTGGATGGTTCGAAGAAGAGGCTTGCCATGACTTTCCCGCGGCAGTCCCCGTAGACCGCCGGTAAATCAGCCGAAATCTCATCCGC
>JAQTOJ010000268.1 GCA_028713395.1 Dehalococcoidales bacterium
TGCAGTGGCAGCATCCAGAGAAACCGTCGTGATCTGCTTGCCCCTGGTAATCCTGTCGCAGTTCTTGATCAGGATGCGGCGAAACCAGGCAGAAAAAGCCTCGGGGTTACGCAGACTCGGTAGCTGCCGATACATTTCCAGGAATGATTCCTGAGCCACATCTTCCGCTAAATGGAAATCTCCCAGGAAAGAATACGCGAATCCATGAGCCATAGCCTGGAACCGGCGTACAATTTCTCCGTAAGCTTCCAGATCTCCGGAACGTGCCTTGATAACCAGGTTCTTAATGTCTTCCATATCTTTATTTCAGAAGGCCTTCTATAAATAAAAGACCCATATCTCAGAGAAAAGGATACCAGAAATTCATAATATGAATCGAATAAATCTATGCCGGGCAAATACATAACAAAATAGAATTTATATGTTGAGGATTTAAGGTTTGGGATTTAGGATTTATTTGATTATTGGAAATTGATTATTAGGATTTAGGGTGGTTGCGAGGTGAAGAGGCAGGTGGTGGGGAAGGTGGGACTTGAACCCACACGTCTTTCAACACAAGATCCTAAGTCTTGCCTGTCTGCCAATTCCAGCACTCCCCCGAGTTCGAAAACATAACTATTGTAGCATTTTATCGTTTCATTGAAAAAGAGTATATCTAACAATCTATATACTTTGAAGCTGCCTATAAATCCTGGAAGGTATCTGGTAACGAGAGGTTTATACAATAATCACTCATCATCGCCGTATCGCCGGACGGGCAGGCTCATCTTCTCCCTTCGAGGAAGTAGAGAACAACCAGGCCATATTCAGAGAACGAACATATAATTAGCAACTTGGGTGAAAATATAATCGCGTTTTTTAGGCGCTATCACACTCCGGAAAGAATTCAATACCAGGTGTTTGACTTCTTATCTTAGTATGTTGCATACTATGGTAGAAAGAGCAAGCCCTGATTATGGTTAAAGAAAACACCGAGCGGCAGCGAACCTTCATTACCGACCCCGAAGTCCCCTTGAAAGGGATTATCAGCATTGTCATCATTCATTTTATCCAGGAAAAACCCATGCACGGCGGTGAAATTTACCAGAGGATGAAAGAGACCTATCAACTAACACCGCCCCGCGGCATCATGTACGGAATCCTTAGAAAAATGGAAGGTGAGGGACTTATCACTTCCTATTGGGATATTCAGGAGAGCGGTCCCGCCCGGCGTATGTATCGAATTACCGATGAAGGCATCGAATACTCGCGTATCGGTATCGAAAGGGTAAAAAAAACCATCCGTGTTATTCATTTGTTACTCGAGAATCAAAAGCTGCAAAACTAAAAATAGAATAGGTCGGAGCTAACACGGCGTATTTACGTTGTGAAAGCTCCATAAAAGATATCAAATGAATTTTCAGACAGGATCGATAAAATAATGGGTATCGTTTGGCGTTTGTTTGGCCTACTCAAAAAATACTGGTTCTGGGCAACGGTTTCGATGATTTTGCTCATTGCCACGACTTTAATGGCGCTGGCGGTACCCGACTATATCAAGACCGCCATCGATACCGGTGTCACTGCCGGCGATAAAAAAGTTTTAATGACGATGGGGTTATTGATCATCGGGGTTAGCGTTCTCCGAGGTATACTAACTTTCGCGCAATCCTATCTTAGTGAATACATCGGACAAAAAATTGCCTATGACCTGAGAAACCGGTTGTACGATCGTATACAGAGGCTCAGCTTCGCTTTCCACGATTCTGCTCAAACCGGTCAATTGATGTCTCGCGCGACTCAGGATGTCGAAGCAGTCCGTATTTTCGTTGCCATGGGGGCTGTCCGAAGCATATACATGTTATTGACCCTGGTCGGCATTGCCGGACTGCTGTTCTTCTTCAACTGGCAACTAGCACTTGTGACACTGGCAATTTTGCCACCTGTAGCTTTTATTGCCCTGCGTATGGGTGTCAAACAGAGACCGATCTGGCTGCACCTTCAGCAAGAATTGGCGTTGATGAATATCGTTATGCAGGAAGCCTTTAGCGGAATGCGCGTGGTGAAGGCGTTCAACCGCCAACACTCCGAGACGGTAAAATTCGAACGTGAAGCCTTTGCGTTATATGAGGACACGATCAAAACCGCAAAAATCCAATCGTTCAACGGACCGCTCATGGGGTTATTTTTCAGTATCTCAGCGGCGGCTATCATATACGTTGGCGGTCATCAGATCATCAGCGGTCAATTGACCGCGGGTGAGTTGGCTCAATTCGTGCTCTATTCAGGTATGCTGGCAATGCCTATCAGGATGCTCGGCTTCATGGTCAATATCGTTGCCCGCGGTATTTCCGCCGGCGAACGTATATTTGAAGTACTGGATACCGAATCCGCGGTCAAGGAAAAAACGGATGCCATCGAGCTCACAAATGCACATGGGAATGTAAAATTTGAAAACGTGTCGTTTAGATATACATCGATGAACAAAAATGAAACACCTCGATATGTTTTACGAAACATCTCGTTCAATGCCAAACCCGGCGAGATGGTGGCGCTATTAGGCGCGACCGGTTCCGGAAAAACCACTCTCGTCAACCTGGTACCGCGTTTCTATG
>JAQTOJ010000269.1 GCA_028713395.1 Dehalococcoidales bacterium
AAAGCCGGTAAAGCCATTTTCCTGACCAATCCCGGCGCTCCTAAAGACATAGCGGAAATAGGCGCTCTCTGGGGCTTCGATGTGAAAAGCGGAACGATCATCGACCCGGATAGCTACGCCGCGCCGAACATCAATACGCCTACGTTCGATAGAAACCATATCTACCCGTCTTATGTCAACAGCGGCATCAGCTCGCTATTTTTCCCGGGCATGACGGCCGTAGAGATAGGTACTTCAATTCCGCAAAATATGGATGCCGTACCGCTGCTTGTCACCAACAAGAGCGCCTGGGTAACCGATAATTTTGACCCGAGTGTCACGCAGAAATACGATGCGACAAAAGATTATGCCCAGCCAGATACCGGGCTGGTGGGGGCGTTGATTTTAAGCCCTTCCACCGCCAATAGCAGCACCACCGGCACGATCATCGGCCCGAGCATCGCGATTATCGGGGATTCTGATTTCGCCACCAACAAGTATTTCTACTCCGGCGATAACGGCAAGTTTTTCCTGCAAATAGTCAACCAGTTCACGCTGGGGGTCGAAGTAGTGAACATCGGCACGAAACCGCTGGAAACCCGCAAATTGATTTTGACGCCGGAGAAATCCAGATTTTTGAACATCTCCAGCATTGCTTTATTACCCGGCATCGTTTTGTTGCTGGGCGCGATCGTCTGGTGGCGCCGCCGCTAGAGATAGGAGTACTGTACCTTGAAGCTTAAATCGATATTAGTGTTATTATCCATCCTCGCCATAGCGGGGGTGGTATTCCTGTTGATGAAACCCAAGACAGAGCAAGAGCCGACAGCATATCAGCCGTTGATCTGGGATTTCAACATGGACGCCTTGAAAAATATTGAGATCATACTGCCGCGCATGGCGGACACGCAGGGAGCGCCCAACCATCAGTCCTGGGTTTTACACGACGACCGATATTTTTATTTTGACGTGCCCGGCGGCACCAAAGTGGATATGGAACGTTGGGGCGGCGGTGTGCCGTTGATCCTGAGCGGCCCCAGCGCGGCGCGTGTCATCTTTAAGAATCTACCGGATTCCGAACTGGCGCAGTACGGTTTCACGCAACCGAGCATGGTGATCAACCTGGCGCTGAACGATACCGCGGAATACCATATACAGGTGGGAAACAGCACACCCAGCGGTTCTGATTATTACATTAAACTGGTGGATAAAACTGACGTTTACACGGTGGATAAATCCTGGTTCGAGGTTGTTTCCGGACTGGTAACAAATCCGCCCTACCAGAAAGCCAAGATTGCCGTGCAGAGCATTGCCTTTATGCCGGCAACGCCCACGGTCAACCAGCCGGTGACGATCTTAGCCAAGGTTGCGAATACGGGGATTTTGGCTAACACGAAACCGGTAGACATTATCCTGAAAGTCCAGGGAGATACGATAGAGACGCAGCAGGTCACGCTCGCCGGGGGCGCCAGCGAGACATTAAGCTTTAGTATTCCGGGTAAAGCGGCGGGGACTTATTCCATCAACATCAACGGGACGCTGGCGAAACTGGTGATACAGTAAAGCGCATGACACAACATATAGGCGTGGATATTGTAGAGATCGACCGCATAAAAAAAGCCTGCGCCCGCTGGGGGGAGACTTTTTTAAAAAGGGTGTTCACACCGGCGGAATTGAACCGGTATCAGACCAAATATCCTTCTTTAGCCGCCCGTTTTGCCGCCAAAGAAGCCGTGCTCAAAGCCCTGGGGGCGTGCGATGCCGGGATTAGCTGGCAGGACATAGAGGTCTTATCCGAACCGGACGGCAAACCGAAGGTGAATCTGCTGGGCAAAGCGCACGCCGTGGCTCATGAACTGGCAATCACAGAGATGGAAATCAGCCTGTCACATTCCAGGCAATATGCGGTGGCTTTTGTGGTGGGGAATTAAACGGGCTGGTTATTCACCGGTGGTTAGATTTCCAGCCGCATCCGAAGGGAATACTCTAAATGCACTCATAAGTAACAGTAGTATTATTATTGAACTTGGCATCAGCGATATCTAGTCGTAATTGGTCAAAATTATCTTCATTGAGATCTAGTTCTTCCTTCAACTTTACGGCTGTTTCTAGCACATTCAGAGGTACGACTGTAAAACCCGATCCGAAATCATCTAAATCACAATGAAAATTGGCTTCCTTGTCAAGAAAGCTTACTAGTTTTTTATCATACCAAACATTGAGAGTAGGAGATTTCGATACCGTTGGAAATACCCTATAAGCCGATGTGCTCACCGTTTTACCGGTTTTTCAGAAGAATTAAACTCAACTAAAGCATTCCAATTTATTTCACCATCATCAACATATTTCTGACTAAATTCTGATGTAAATCTATTTATGATTTGTGAATATTCCCTTTGGAATTCCGAGTTTTTTTCTTTTGCAGTATGACCAAGAGGCTTGATTATTTTTAAATATAAATCGGAATTGCCTGAAATAAAAGCCCAGAAACTCTGGCCACAATATTTATAATAATCACCTTTGTCAGGATGAGAATTTCTACCGTAGCAACAACCGTTCACAGCGATAATATTCAAACGAGAATTACTAGTTCGTAATGTCCTT
>JAQTOJ010000270.1 GCA_028713395.1 Dehalococcoidales bacterium
GAACGCCATTGTGTTCAATGATCACATCGCCCTGGAAACCGTTCACGGTCGCGATCTGCCCGGCATATGACATCGCCGCGGCGAGCACGATCACCGAAAAAACCAGAAATAGTTTTTTCATGTTCCCTCTTTTTTGCTTTGTTGTTATCTTGTTGTATTCTTGTACAGTTTTCTGTTGGATAGCGGCGATGACCGTATCGCCAAACTGCCATGGGAATACGCCTTGTTCGCTTCACGCCTTCGTGGCGAAGGATCGCAATGCCCACGTCGATCGGACCCATAATGGGGATAATAGCATATACAATACTATTTATCAATTGGATTCTGCTGGGAAAAATTACTATCGTGGGGAAATTCCGGGCGCTCATGCAAGGAGATGGGCGGCAAGTAAAAGAGCCGCATCGTGATTGCGGCTCTCAGTTTCCGGGACTGATTTATTACTGGGCGTGGCCGGTCAGGGTGCCGACGTTGGTGCCCGTGTAGGTCCCGTTAAAATAGAAAGCCACCAGTCCGGTCCACCCATCGAATTGGACATGGTAAGTCCCCGCACCCAATCCATTATTTGAGAATCGGAAATTCCCATTTGCGTCAGTATAACCATTAATGGTAGTGTTCTCAACGATGTAACCATGGGCATTCGCAATTGGACGATTGTATGGACGAATATCCCCATTTACAAGCTTGCCGTAGCAAATATACGCCCCACTATCTGCGACGACGATTGATGCGATGGCGGCCACGAGTACGACGGCCACAGTGAGAATTAGGGTCAGTTTCTTCATGGATTTCTTTCTTTCCTTTGTGGATAATGTTGGTTGGTTCGGTTACGGTCTATTGCGCTGTTCCGCAGCGCTGTCTATTAATGGGATGGATTACTGAGGCATCCCCACGATGGTGCCAATATTCACAGGATTTTGGGCATAATAAAATGCAATCGGTTGGCACCATCCATCCAGAACCACATGGTAGGTTCCCGTACCTAAACCGGGATCTGCGCCTGGTATAGTAAAATTACCATTGGCGTCGGTGTAAGTATGAAAAGCATGATTCTCAGCGATATAAACGTACGCGTTTGCGACTGGTCTATGTGGGTGGAAAGTGCCATTCAAGAGTGTCCCGTAGCAAATAGGCGAATAATAAGTTGCATGAGCAAACGTAGCAACGGCGGCAACGAGCACAATGGCCACGGCGATTAGAAGATATAGTTTCTTCATGGTGTTTCCCTTTACTTGTGGTTGTTTGTTTTGTTGATAATTACTTAATTTGCAGCATCCGTGCCAAAATAGTCTTGAGAATGAATTTAACGAGAAATAGTTTTATAACTCTTTAATAATCAATACATACAAAATGGTAAATTTACATTACAGTATCTTGTAAAATAAAATAAACGTTCAAGAGCATCATAAACCGAAATTATCGTTAATACCTTTTAATACAATTAATTATGTATGTCAATGACTGTGCAAATCATTCACACTTGTGCTTTTCACAAATGAATAGTTTTCTCGCTTCTAATAAAAAAGAGAGGAGCTGCCTTCTTTGCTCCTCTCTTCAATGATGTCATATTATACTACGATGCTTTTCAAACCCTGTTTAAAGTATTTTGCAATCAGATTACTCAAATCCTTTTTTCTTTTTGATGTTATACTTTCCTATCAGATTATATACTTGTCTGCGGGATATGCCCAGTACGACAGCCGCCTCGGTCACGTTTCCGCCGGTTTTTCCCAGTGCGCCGATTAATTTTTCCTTCGCCTGTTGATCCTTCAACGCCTTGCCCAACAGTGTTCGCGTGGGCCTGGCCCCGGGTAATTTCAAGTCATCCGGTTTAATGGTTCCGGAGCACATGAGAACTGCGCTCTTGATCAGATGCTCCAGTTCGCGTACGTTGCCCGGCCAGTCGTAGGCCATCAGCGCATGCTGGGCCTCTGCGGCATATTTTATATTTTTTCTTGAGAACTGCTCCATGAATTTTCGCTTGAAGTATTCGGCCAGGATCAGAATGTCATTTTTCCGCTCGCGTAACGGCGGTATATGCAGTTGGATATCCTTGACCCGGTAATACAAATCCTTGCGGAATCGCCCGTGCTCGATTTCCTCCTCCAGGCTCACGTTGGCGGCGCAGATCAGTCGCACATTCACCTGCCGTTCCTTCGTCTCACCCACCCGCCGCAGCTTCCCGGTCTCGATCACCCGCAGCAGCCTGGCCTGCACCGCTTTGCTGGCACTATTGATCTCGTCCAAGAAAATCGTGCCGCCTTCCGCCGTCTCGAACAGCCCCGCCTTGTCGGCCCTGGCGTCGGTGAAGGCGCCCTTGGCGTACCCGAACAGCTCCGCCTCCAGCAGATTCTCCGGCAGGGCACCGCAGTCGATGGCGACGAACTCGCAGTTGTGCCGCAGCGACAGTTCGTGAATTGACCGCGCGATCAGCTCCTTACCGGTACCGGTTTCGCCGGTGATCAGGACCGAGATATCGGCCGGCGCAACGGTTCGTACCTGCCGGGACAGCGTCGCCATTTCTTCCGATTCTCCGATGATGCCGGTCAGCGACGCAGAAGCCTGTTTCTTGA
>JAQTOJ010000271.1 GCA_028713395.1 Dehalococcoidales bacterium
GCACCAGTTTTTCCTTGAAGCGGAGTTCTTCACGCTGCTTTACCAGCGCTTTTTCCTGCCGGGCGGCTTCATCTACTTCTTTTTCCAGTTGCTTGCGTAATGCCTGCGTCCGGTCCCTTTCCGCCGTCAGGTTGGTGATCAGGTTTTCTACCTCACGGGCGCCCACCGACATCATGCCCTGCGCGTGGGCGATGATCTCCGGGTCCAGCCCCAGCCGGGCGGCGGTGGAAATGGCATTGCTGCCGCCGGGAATCCCCACCGTCAGATGGAAGGTTGGCGTGAAATTGGATGGGTCGAAGTCCAGCGAGGCGTTCTGTAACCCGGGCGTCGCGTAGGCGAAAGCCTTGAGGTCGCCCAGGTGTGTCGTCGCCACTGCCATGGCGTTCCGTGAAAGGAAATACATTAGGATCGCCCGCGCCAGCGCCGAGCCTTCGGCGGGGTCGGTGCTCGTGCCGAGCTCATCCAGCAGCACCAGACTCTTGCCGCTGAGACTGCGCGTGATGTGCGTGATGTTGCTGATATGCCAGCTAAAGGTCGATAAGGTTTGCTCGATGCTCTGTTCGTCCCCGATGTCAACGTAAATGTTATCGAACACCGGAATTTGCGTTTCTTCCGAAGCCGGAATAGGTAACCCGGCTAAAGCCATCATGCTCAACAAACCGATGGTTTTCAGTGCGACGGTTTTACCGCCGGTGTTCGGGCCTGTGATGACCAGCACTTTGTATTTGCTGCCGATTTCGATGGAGAGCGGCACGGCTTTATCTCCCAGCAGGGGATGCCGGGCGTTGATCAAGTTCAGCGCCGCCGTTGTTTTGCCATCGAAAGGTATGATTTGCGGTTCGTTAGCGCGGGCGCGCCGGGCGTAAACCGCCTTGGCGAAAATCAAATCCAGTTGCGCGGCGATGGTCACGTTGTGCGCGATTTCTCCCGCCTGCGCCCCGATTTCCCGGCTCAAATCCCCCAGAATGCGTTCGATTTCCCGCTTTTCTTCGTTGATCAGTTCCCGCAGTTCATTCCCCATATCGATGGTTTCAAAAGGCTCGATAAAGGCGGTGGCGCCGGTATTGGAAACATCGTGAATGATGCCCTGAATTTCTTTTTTTGATTCGATCTTGACGGGGATGACATATCTGCCTTCGCGTTCCGTGATGATCGGGTCCTGCACAATTTTCTGTCCTCTGGCGGAGTGCATGAATCCATCCAGGTTGGAGATCAGTTTCTGCCGCTGCGCCTGTATCTGGTGCCGGATGCCGGATAAGTGCGCCGAGGCGCCATCCTGTAGTTCACCGGCGGGCGTAATGCAGCCCTCGATGCTCCGTTCCACCGCTTTCAGGTCGTGGAGATTCCGGGCGATTTCCCACAGCGTGGGGAATTCCCCCGAGACATGGTTGATCGCATTGCGCAATGACCTGATTTTGGAGAGCGCCCCTGCGATCAGCGCCATGGTTAACGGCTCCAGCGTTTTACCGCGGGCGGCCTGCACCGCCGGTTCGCGGATATCCGCAATCTCCCCAATATGGAAATCATGCTCCACCGCCAGGAAATGCCTGGCCTCCGTACATTCAGATAAACGTTGCGTGATTTCCTTGTAGTCAGTCAGCGGTTCTAAAGCCAGCGCCAATTCGCGGCTGGCCGTGAATGACGTATACCCGGCAATGATTTCCCTTACCTTGGGGAATTCCAGCATCAAGAGATATTTGGCGTCCACTACAGTATCCTTCAGGCGTAATATTCAGGGATATTCTACCACGAATCCGGAATTATTACGCGCAACCCTCATTATCCGGAAGCTTGCAGCGATTTTCTGATAGCTGAAGGCTGATCGCTGATAGCTGAAAGCTAATTGCTTCTTAAGGTAGACAAATCCCTGATTATTGAGTATCATTAACGCCAGATAAACCCTTAACGGAGCAGATATAATATGACTACTAACGGAACGGAAATTGTTGCCGCTTTAAGGCAGTTGCTTGGTGAAAACCCGGATGGGCTGGCGGTGCAGGAGCTGCAGGAAATGCTATACGACAAGTTCAAGCTGAAAGTCAGCTATCGTAACATCGAACAGACGCTCATCCACAACTCCGAATTGTTCAGCGAACGCGATTGGAAATGGTTGCTCCGCCGGGAACACTAAATCCAGATAGATTGTAAAAGCTGAAAATGAAATTACGCTCCTCCATGTTATTAGTGACATTGATTGAATGATGAGTTTTGGAACCTTCTGTAGTTCTAGAAGATGAAGGGCGGAAGCCCTTCATCTCGTATTTATCCCTCGCCCTGCAGGGCGAGGTTAGGAGTGGGTCGTTGTGTTTAGAAAACCAGCGGAGTGGTCAATTTATATCGGTATGGAGAACGTAGAAACGATGCGGCTGAATGCTGATCGCTGAAAGCTTCGCAGTAAGAAACAGAGGTAAGAGGGGAGGTAAACGAACTAACCCTAAGAGACTTCCGCAACGAAATGCTCCATCTCTTACCTCAACATAAGATTAACAGTCCCATCCGACCGCGGCTACTGCGGTTCAACCTATTCTAGCATTCCCAAATACCTAAACATAATGTCCATG
>JAQTOJ010000272.1 GCA_028713395.1 Dehalococcoidales bacterium
CGGGGATGATTTCTATCGGTAAGTCTTTGAGATGCCGGTTGTCATGGTGGACTAGGGCTCGTACTCGGTAGTCGCGCTCCAATAATGCCTGAGTCAGGTTAATGCCCAGGTGTCCCGATGCGCCGGTAACCGCGACTAACATGTATGGATAATAGCATACCGCTGCTAAAGGGGCAACGCGTAAAAAACTAGCCGGAAACTATACCCAGCGCGAAACGCAGCATGAGTTCCATATGTTCGATATCCTGTTCGACGCCGCCGCCGGCGTGACCGGCATCATACCAGTGGACTTCCACCGCTTTGCCCAGCGATTGCAGCTTCTTCACGAAAGTCTCTACCGGGCGGGCGGGGGTGCGGGTATCGTTGCGACCCTGGACGATCAAAACCGGGGCTTGGATATCGTTGGCATAGGTGATCGGGGAACTGCGGGCGTATTCCTCCGGTTTTTCCTGCGGTGTGCCGCCCATGATTGCTACCGAATAGCCTCGCAAAGCCGGTGAAAGGTCTTCATATTCTTCCGCCCAATCGGTGGTCGCCATGCCGGCCATGCCGCCCGCCCACAAACCCGGACGTTTCCCCAATCCCAACAAAGTAAGATAACCGCCGTAAGACCAGCCGGTAAGGAATATTTGTTTGGGGTTGGCGATACCTTCTTTGATCAACCAGGCGGTTGCCGCTTCCATATCCTCAATTTCCCAATGTCCCAGGTCTCCCCAGATTTGTTCACGAAATGCCCGTCCGAAACCTACCGAGCCGCGGTAATTGATCGCCAGGAAAGCAAAGCCATGGTCGAGCCATGCCTGGCTACTGGGGAAATAACTGTTGGTGGTCATCACTTCCGGGCCGCCGTGAGTGTGCAGGATGGTGGGGAATGGTCCTTTGCCTTCCGGTAAAGCCAGCCAGCCTTGTATCGTTTGCCCGTCTGAAGAAGTGAAGGTGACGCTTTGCCAGGGGTGTCCGGGAATTGCTGCTCCGGCGCTTAAAACCGTGCGTATTTTGCCGCCGGATTTCGTGGGAAAGGCGATTAAAGCGGTGGGGTGAACGGAATCCTCCCACAGTGCGAATACTTCATCATCCGAAGCGAAGTAAGTGTTCATGCCGTATGCTCCGTCAGGATGCGAAAGGGGTGTCAGTTTCCGCTTTGTCAGTTCATAAAGATAGTAATGTTGTTCTGCCCGGAACGATTGTGATAGAAGAATCTGCTGGCCGGTTGGCGACCAATCCACCGGGGAAATGTCACCGGGCAGGTTGCCGTATTCAAACTCTGTCCGTTCTTCCGTCACCGGATTCCAGAGTAAAGGCCGCGTGTGCCCGCTACGGTTTGTTGTCAACAGTAAACGGTTATCATTGGGCAGCGGGGAAAAACGTGATGCCATGACGGCGGCGTCTTTGCCATCCCAGAGTTCGGCAATTTTCTTCCCGGTGGCTGCCTCCAAAACAATCACACTTTGACGCTGAAAGGTCGCCCGCTCCGTCGAGGTGAGCGCGGCCATTTTGCCGTTCGCGGAGAGAGTGGGCCCGAAAACCATTTTCCGGCTATGATGGATTTCACGGGGCGGGCTGTTTATTTTACCGTTTTGTGCGTCAAGTAGCATCACGTGGAAACCGTCTTGCAGTCCTGCTGTGAACCCTAAAACCGTGCCATCTGAGCTGCCGCTCAAACCGAAAGCTGAATACAACGGCATATCTGGAGTGATGTCCTCTACCTCGCCGCCTTCGTACGGCAGGCGCACAAAATGCCCCATTTCATCGCCTTTATTGTCCTGCAAGTAATACACATATCGGCCGTCAGCCGAAATAGAGCCGAAGAAGATGCCATCCGGGACGGACGTTAGTGAACGCAATGCCCCGCTGGTAACATCCCAGGCGTAAAGCTGATTGGCGCCGGATTGGTTCGTGGACACGATGCCGCGAGTTTTGCAGGCGCGCGCCAACTGCGCCCAGAGAATCATCTTGACGCGATAGCGCTGTTTCCAGGGAGCTTGTGGGCTGGTTTGTAGCGGTATAACCATATTCTACCTCGCGGTTAATATCATCATAGCGCAAACCGCTGGTTCCGAAAAGTTGCACATTTGATATTTATTCATCCTGAGCCATTTGAAATGCGTGACTAAAAGTCCTATACTGCGATAGAAAAGTTCAGAATATTATTAAGTGTGTTTAAGGAGTCCGATAATGGATAAAAAAGCTGCCCGCGCCGAACTAGAAAGAAGACGCGCTATCGCCCGTGAGGGCGGCGGACCGGAGAAGATCGCCCGTCACCGCCAGCGCGGCCATATCACCGCCAGAGAACGGGTGGAAAATCTGGTAGACCCTGGATCTTTCGTGGAGACCGGCATGTTGGGGCTTTTCCAATTAGCCGGAACCGATAAATTAATGCCGGCCAGTAAGCTCCACGGTTTCGGGGAGATCAACGGCAGGGTCGTTTCCATACAATCGGATGACTCTACGGTGTTGGCAGGCACCGGCACCAGCAGCGGTCGTCGGTTCCAGGGCAGAACTGGATACGGCACCGCCGGTATGACTTGCCCCAGCATCAGATTC
>JAQTOJ010000273.1 GCA_028713395.1 Dehalococcoidales bacterium
TGCAGAATTATCTCACCACCAATTACAATGTCACCGATTTCCTGAGCAGGAAATCCGCCCTGACCGGCAAGACCGTCAGAGTCGGGGGCGAGGTGCTGCCGGGCGCGCTGCGTAATGTCAGCCAGTCTACCTTGACCTTTACGATCATGGATAAGACCCAACCGGCAAACGTTCTGAGCGTGATTTACCAGGGTAGTTCTGTCCCTGATACCTTCAAGGAAGGTCAAGACATCATCGTTGAAGGGAAATTTACCGGCGGGACTTTCCAGGCGAGTAATTTGATCATGAAATGTCCTTCTAAATACACCGTGGCAACCGCCACCGTGACCAAGTGAGTGTGATAATTTATGGCTATTTTCGGTTATCTCCTGCTGGTCGTCGCGCTGATCGTTTCCGTTTTCACCGTCATCGCTTACCTGTTGGGTGAACATCAAAAGAACCGCGGTTTAATCTCGACCGGACGTATCGGCGCCATCGCTGCCTTTGCCCTGACTACCTTATCTTTCGGTGTGCTGGCGGTGGCATTACTGACCCATCATTTTGAAATCGCTTATGTCGCCGAGCACACCAATCTGGCTTTGCCGGTTTCATATCTGGTCAGCGCCTTGTGGGCAGGGAATGAGGGTTCGCTCTTTTTCTGGTGCTGGGTGCTGGCGTTCTGTTCGGGGTTGGTGGTGCTACAGGCGCGTAAAGGCGAAAGAGAACTGGTTAATTATGCTTCAATGGTCTTATCCATTCTGATGACCTTTTTCCTCCTTCTATTGATCGTGGTCGTCAATCCTTTCAAGACGCAGGTCGCGCCCGCCGATGGCGCCGGTTTGAATCCGTTACTGCAAAATCCCGCTATGATTATCCACCCGCCATTGTTACTGGCGGGTTATGCCATTTTTGCCGTGCCTTTTGCTTTTGGCATCGCTGCCTTGATCACCCGTCGCCTTGACGATTTATGGCTGAACAAAGCGCGGAGTTGGGCGATCTTGAGTTGGCTGGCGCTCGGCTTGGGCAACCTCATTGGCGCCTGGTGGGCTTACGTGGAATTGGGCTGGGGCGGTTACTGGGCATGGGATCCCGTGGAAAACGCCGGTTTGATGCCTTGGCTGGTCGCCACCGCCTTTTTACACTCCATGATCATGCAAAAAAGGCGCGGCATGTTCCGCGTCTGGACGATGTCCCTGGCGATTCTCACTTTCTGGTTGACGATTTTCGGCACCTTCCTGACACGCTCCAATTTGCTCAAATCGGTGCATACTTTCGGCACGACGGGCATCGAGCCTTACTTCGGCACCTTACTGTTCCTCATTGTTGCCTCCGGTATCTGGCTGATAGCGACCCGCAGTCATGAACTGGAAAATAAAAACGAAATCGAAAATATCATCTCTCGTGACAGCAGTTTCCTGTTGAATAACCTTTTGCTGGTGTTGTCCACGCTCGTCATCTTTCTGGGCACCATGTTCCCGGCGTTCGCCCGCTGGTTCGGGCAGCCGGACAACTCTGTGGGCAAGGAATTTTTCAATGTCGTGAATACCCCTATATTCATTGCCATTGTGCTGCTGGCGGGTCTGTGTGTGCTACTCGGTTGGCGTAAGGTGAATCTCAAAGACTTCAACCGCCGCATGTTACCGCCGCTCATTTTTTCTGTGTTGCTTGTTGTCATTCTTTTTATCGCGGGTTTCCGCGCCTGGTATGCATTGCTGGCGTTTCTGTTCTGTTTCTTCGTCGTCTTTGCCACCATCTGGCAGTGGTTTAGCGACCTCTCCCGCCGCAAGGCGAATGGTGAAGAAGAAACACCTGTCCCCAGCAGGTCTAAATTCTGGGCGAGCAAGAACCGTTACGGCGCCTATACCGTGCATATCGCCATTGCGCTCATCAGCATCGGCATCATCGGCTCGTCCCTTTTTGATACCGACCAGACAGCGGTGCTCAAGCCCGGCGAATCTACTCAGATCAAAGGTTATAATCTGACTTACAATAATATGGATATCACGCAACCCACCAAAGACAGCATGCTCGTCGTAGTGAATATCGGCGTCACCAAAAACGGCGCTTCACTGGGTCAATTGCACCCCCAGCAGACCTATTACACCACGCAGGAACAACCTGTCAGTGAAGTGGCGATCCGCACCAATCCGGCAGAAGACCTTTACATCATTCTTTCCGCCTGGGACGAATCTCAAACCGTGAACCTGCATATCCTGGTGAACCCGCTGGTCATGTGGATCTGGATCGGCAGCGGCATTTTGCTGCTGGGCGGCTTGATCTGCTTCTATCCGCAACCGTTAAATAGCCTGCAAATGACAACCAACCCGGCACAGAAAACAATTGAACCGTTCGCCAAGAACGCCGCGAACTCCCCGGAGAACCCGCGGCAACAAACCGCCGGTAAAAGGTAGCGGCGACGCGTAATTCGATGACGGAGAAATTAGCTGCGGACAATGTCGTTAACACCGAAGGCGTTGTGAAACCGTCCTGTGTTCACAACGCCCTGGGTGGCATTGATCTGACGGTCAAATCGGGAGAAAGCCTGG
>JAQTOJ010000274.1 GCA_028713395.1 Dehalococcoidales bacterium
TCCTCGGCGGGATGCGGTGTGCCGCCGGCGTTCAGGTCGAGATAGTAGTCAAGGACCTCGGCGCGGTTTTTGAATTCATGAATGGCGACCTTGAACCGGTATCGCCGGATATCGTAAGAAGTGCCGGCAAATTTGTCTACCGTAAGGCCGAAGGCATTGATTTTGCCGGCCACGAATAATCGGATGGCAGTGAGGCGCTGCAGGCCATCAATACAGGTTATTTGCGGAGGTAGGTCTCCCTTTTCTTTGTTATCTAACTGATTCCAATTCGGCGCGTTGAATTGGAGAGTTAGTCCTGCAGAGGAGATCGCACCGCGAATCACCGCCTCAATCCAACGCTCCTGTTGTTCCCGGGTCCAGACATGCCCGCGCTGAAAGTCTGGAATCAGTTCCAGGCCGTCCGCCTTTTCGAAATCCTCCAGCGCTTTCTCGACGTAATGAAACATGTGATCGACTTCATATCGTGCGCGGGGCATCGGCCGGACAAGGGCATCCAGTATTTTGGGATCGGGTTGCAATGGGTTCGACATATTTTGATGGGGTTAGATGTTTCGGATCCAAATGATCAAATGATACCCGCCACGTGGTTTGAAGTTCTGCCGACATGCATCAATGATTTGGTTCCAGATGTTTTCCGGCATGTCGGAATCGCTACCCTCCCCGTTCAGACTGGGATCAACCAACACAACTACGTCGGAGTATTCACCCGGTTCTCCACCCTGGTGCATGGTGATCTTTGCTTCCCCGTTGTTGAGCCAGGCAACAAATCCCGGATCCAGGAAGAACTCCGGTGCGTTGATAATGAGGCTGGCGCCTCTTGAGGTTTCCATGCTTACGCTCCCTTAGGGTTTTACTAACAGTTCCGCCATACACTCGCGCAACATTTCGGCAATTTCCAGCTCGCTCGGAATCCTGTTGATAGTGGTGCCCCTACCAAGGTATTTGTACCAGCTCACCCGGATATCCCGCCAGGCAAAGTTGAATTCCTGTTCATCGTCGCCCCATGAATACGCGTGCGCCTTAAACGATTTCCCGTCATAACGTGCGCCTGTATTGCCAAAGGGGTTGTCCTCCTTGCTGACTACATGCCATGCGTTTTGCAATGCATCGAGAACGCACTGGATTTTTGTAGGGCATTCCAACGGTTGCCAAGGTTGGCCAAAACAGGCTTGTCCGAGTTCAGGTAAATGTGTATTCATGGATAACCTCTCAAAAGAATTCCGAAGGCAGCTAATTGCAATGTTTCCGGTTTGTTAGCACACCGCTTATAATAGATATATTATACACGTTTAAGCGTGTAAGTCAAGAGCTGTAGCGCAAACATATAATCACTTCTTTGCGCAAAACACATAACCATCTGGCAAAATTCACCCCCTTCTTGTCCACTTGAATACTTAGTCATTAATATGAGACTTCGCTCTACATTTTTTGTGGCCGTCGCTGCGGTTTGCTCTTCATATTCTATTGCCAGCCCTGCGATTGAATTAAAGTCCGGCGATCTCGATTTCATATTTCATGGTGGCCTGACTTATGGCACCATGATGCGCACCGATAGACGGGATGCCGGCTTACTTCAAAGCGGCAACGGTAACCACGTCGGCGTGGCCGGCACGGCAGTAGGTGGCAGCAATACCGATGATGGCGACCTTAATTTCGGCAAGGGTGATACCGTGTCAAGCGTCGTCAAGGCTGTCGGAAGTGTCGATATCAAGCGCGGCAATTACGGGGTCGCCGCCAGGGCAAAACTTTGGCATGAATTCACCCTCGGGAAATCCAATCCCGCATTTGGCGATCTTCTTAATGGGTATTCTGCCAACCACACGCTGCTTGATGCTGGTTTCACAGAACGCGCCAAGTTTTCCGGTGCGGTTTTTCAGGATGTCTATATTTACGGTGCGTTCGAACCCTGGGGAAAACCCTTGACGATGCGCCTTGGCCAACAATTTCTGCCGTGGGGCGCGGGTTGGACTATCACCGGTGGACTTTCAGCACTCAACCCGGTAGATTTGCCGGCGGTGCACCGTCCTGGCGCGCTGTCTGAAGAAATGCTGATTCCCATCCCGGCGCTCTACGGCAAGATGGAGGTCGTCAGGAACACTTCGATCGAGGGTTTTTATCAGTTCCGGTTTCGTCCCACCACGATTGACGGTTGCGGCACTTTTTTCTCGACCTATGATTACCTGGCGCCAGGTTGTAATGGCATCGTAGTAGCACCCTCATCGGCTGTTTCCGATCCGGCCGCAGTAGCCACTGGGTTCCTGGGCGGGCGGGCGCCAACCCCTAATGTTTCCGACGGCGGCGAATTCGGTCTGGCATTAACCCATAACGTTGCTGAACTTGGTACTGATGTCGGAGCATATTTTGCGGAATATCACAGCCGGTTGCCGGTTGTAAGTGCCATTAAGACATCCCGTATTGCCCCTCCGTTTCCGTTCTTACCGGGAAACCCTGATGGGAAAAATCCGCTTTACTTTACTGAATACCCAGAGCGGATCCGTGTGCTTGGTCTTACCTTCTCGACGA
>JAQTOJ010000275.1 GCA_028713395.1 Dehalococcoidales bacterium
TTTCAAACCGCCAAATAGAAAATCGCCTATATCACCGATACAAGCTATTTTGACGATTTAGTTAAATATTACCAGGGTAACCTATTGATCATGAACATCGTCTTCACAGAACCGAAAACGGGACTCCGCACGGATGACATGCCGATCCAACATTTATCGGTTCCGGATGCGGAACGTTTGATCACTGCCATCAAACCGAAAATCGCCATCATGACCCACTTCGGCATGGGGATGTGGCGGGCAAAACCGTGGGAAATCGCCGAACAGTTAACGCAAAAAACCGGCATCAGAGTAATTGCCGCCAGGGACGGCATGAAATTCGCGTTGACGGAACTGGATGAAGTATAAATAAAATGAACAACCTGGATAAGCTCCTCCATAAAGTACAAAAACCGGCGCGTTACACTGGCGGTGAATGGAATGCCATTATAAAAGATTGGCGGAGCACGCCAATACGGGTGGCGCTATCTTATCCTGATGTATATGAGATCGGGATGTCCAATATGGCACTGCCGATTCTATACGACATTATCAACCGTCAGCCTGATATGTTGGCGGAAAGAGTCTTCACCCCATGGGTGGATATGATCACCGAAATGCGGCATGCCGGTGTGCCGCTGTTCAGTCTGGAAACCAAACATCCGTTGAGTGAATTCGATATTATCGGATTTTCCCTGGGTCACGAAATGACTTTCACTAATGTGCTGGAGATGCTTGATCTGGCGCAGATACCCGTGAAAGCGGTGGAGCGCAACGATTCGCATCCGCTAATCATTGCAGGTGGTACCTGCGTTCTGAACCCGGAACCTATTGCCGACTTTATCGACCTATTCGTGATTGGGGACGGGGAAGAAGTGACCCTGGAAATGCTGGATATTTACCGCACCGCGAAACTAAACGGATTTCCCCGCAATCAATTACTGCGGCAACTTGCTACCATCCAAGGCATATACGTCCCGGGTTTTTATGATGTGGCTTATCACGCGGACGGCACGTTGAAACTCGTGAAAAATAATGTGCCCGAAGCGCCTCAGGTGATCAAAAGAAGGATTGTGGACAAGTTGCCCGCACCAGCGACAAAACCGGTGATATCCTATATTGAAGTCACCCACGACCGGGGTGGTATAGAAATCATGCGCGGCTGCAGCCGCGGTTGCCGGTTCTGCCAGGCAGGCATGATCTACCGCCCGGTACGTGAAAGACCGGTGAGTGAAGTGGAAAAAGCTGTCGGGGAGATACTCGATAATTGCGGCTATGACGAGGTCGGGTTGGTGTCTTTAAGCAGCGGGGATTACGAAGGCATAGATACGCTGGTGCACAATTTGACTCGGAATTTCCAGAATACCTCCCTATCTTTACCCAGCCTGCATTTGAACAGTTTTTCGCTGGAATTGATGGAAGAACTCTCGGGGCGAAAGAAGATGGGATTGACCTTTGCCCCGGAAGCCGGCAGCGAACGCATGCGCCGGGTAATAAACAAGCAGCTTTCCGAAGAGGAGATCATGGCTACGTTTACCGGGGTCTTCGAACGGGGCTGGAACAGCATCAAGTTGTACTTTATGATCGGTTTACCGACGGAAACGTTGGACGACGTAAGGGCGATTATCACGTTGGTGGACAAGATAAGAGCATTAGGCAAAGAGATTACCGGGAAATTGATACAGATAAGGGTGAACGCCTCCGCTTTCGTGCCCAAACCGCATACTCCGTTCCAGTGGGTAGGACAGAATATATCAGAGGAATTCGCCGTGAAACACGAGATATTGAAAGCCGGTTTATTGCGTAAAGGCACCCGTTTATCCTGGCAAGACCCGCGTGTCAGCCGGTTGGAAGCGGCTTTGGCCCGCGGCGATAGACGTTTAGGCAAGGTAATTTACCGCGCCTGGCAATTGGGCGCGAAGTTCGATGCCTGGGACGAGTATTTGAAACATGAGACCTGGCAGCAGGCTTTTGCGGAGAGCGGCCTGGATATGAACTTCTACGCCTTGAGAGAACGTCCGGCAGACGAAATTTTGCCATGGTCGCATATCGATATCGGGGTAAGCACGGCTTTCCTCAAGAAGGAATATGCCAGAGCACTGGCGGACGAAACCACGGTTGATTGCCGCAGTGGGGATTGCAACGCCTGCGGATTGGAAAACTATACACCGGTTTGCCCTAAAATTTAACCTTCCAAACACAAAACCCAGGTAGTTACCAACCGGTTGTCTCACGCTCAATTGATATCAGCTTCAGACGTCACATGATATAATTATATTTAGTGATGTTTGAATTTTCATCCTCCTTCATTCAGCATCCGAAGGCGGGTTTTTGGTCATTCAGGTTGAAAATCTAGTAAAAACCTATGGTACGGTCCACGCCGTGGACGGCATCACTTTTCAGGTAAATCAAGGCGATGTCTTCGGCATGCTGGGACCGAACGGCGCCGGTAAAACTACCACCGTGGAAATCCTCGAGGGTTTACGCATTGCCGATTCCGGCAAAGCTTCCGTGCTGGGGATGGATATCACTAAATCCGGC
>JAQTOJ010000276.1 GCA_028713395.1 Dehalococcoidales bacterium
CGGGATATTATTAAGATTAACACAATCAGACCTGATATTGGGGTGAAAAACAAAAAGGGCAAGTAAATAACCTGCCCTTATGTATTCTCAATTCGGTTTCTTTTTTTATGTTGATGGTCAGTTGGACTGTCCTGACAGCCTTTTCGCCGCCTTCCCAGGGACGGCTGTACTCGAAGCTAATAGTTACAGCCCCGGTTTTTTGCGGTTTGAAAGTCCAAACTTCTTTACCGGCAGCCCCGACAACTCCGGTTGCTGTTGGCGCTACATAGTTGTGATCATATTGGGTAACAATGCCTGTATCGCTGATCTGCGGTTGTTCGTTCCAACTAAAACCGGTGGTAGCGTTGGAATCCAGGGTCACAACCACGGAACCCGGATACACAACTTCGATGGTTTTGATGATATTTGGTTGCGCAGAGAAATCATCGCCGGTGACTTCCCAGGTGACTGATTTGGAGCTGTTATCCGCCGGGGGTACATTTTTGTCTGCCTGAGCATCTGTTTTACTACATGCACTGATTGAAATGATACCAAGTAATGTTATCGCGATTGCCAGGAAGCTAATTAGTTTTTTCATTTTTCCGACCCTCTTTGCTTTACTTTTTTTTGACGCGTCTATTTTTATAACGTAAATTTTTATGTGAAGTTAGTACTGGGGTTTCCGATTATAATGTTTCAACCTTCTTTCCTTTGAAAGCTTGTCCCATACCTGTTGGGAAGGGAATCTACCTGGTTGATAACCGTAGATCCACGCCTGCTGTTGAGAATAGTAATCGTGCAGGAGTGAAAACACCATTGTGAAAGGCGACCAATTATATGAATTCCCGGGTACCCGGGAAAAACTAACAGGTATTTTGGTTCAAATCCGGGTTGTATTATGGTATACTTTTATTCAATCATGAAGAAAGATCTGCTAACCATTCTGGTTTGTCCCATATGTAAGGGCAAATTAACCCTTACGATCGAAAAAGAAAACGAAAAAGAGATCGTTTCCGGCTTTCTTTACTGCCCCAAAGGCGATGTCCGTTATCCTATCGTGGATACAATACCGAATCTACTACCGCCTGAACATCACAAGTAAAAATTTACCATTCAAGTTCCATTTGCGTTAATCGGGTTTGTATTTCACATGACTTTGCGGGGACTCCCAGACCGTAATACTATCCAGATTCACCGGTGCACCCGGTAATCTGTGCTTCAATTCCCCGAAGATGATCCGGGCAATATTCTCCGAAGACGGATTGATACTCTTGAATGCGGGCAGATCGTTCAAACAGGTGTGATCATAACTTTTCAACACCTCGCCAAGTTGCTTCTTCAATTCGGTGAAATCGAACCCCAACCCGATTTCATTCAATTTACCGGTTGTAATCGTCGCCATCACCTTGAAACGATGTCCGTGTAAGGCTTCGCATTTCCCCTTGTATCCCCGTAAAAAATGGGCGGCATCAAAATCCATTTCCACCGAAATTTCGTACATTGAAAACTCCTTCGACGAAAAAATAGTTTACAGTTTACAGAAGTCAGTCAATTTTAGTATGTCTGACTCTGCCCTTTTTAACTTACCCAGCATATGCCTGACGGCTACGCTGGTCACGGGATGTATGAAATCCGGTGCTATTTCAGATAAAGGTAACCAAACAAAAACCCTCTCACCAATCCGGGGGTGCGGGATCACTAACGCTGGTTCATTTAATATGATTTCATCATAAAATAATATATCGATATCTATCGGGCGGGGGCTGTTCACCGGTCCCGGTTTCCTCCCCATGTCCGTTTCGATTTTCTTGATAAAGGAGAGTAATTCCTGCGGCGAGAGGCTTGTTTCGCCGAGGCATACCATATTGAGGAACCGGGGCTGCTCGGTATTTCCAACAGGAGCGGTATCATAAATCCCCGAGCACTTCTTGATTTCCACCTTCGGTCCCAGTCTCCGGACCGCTTCTTTCAGATTGAGTATCCGGTCGCCCATGTTCGCGCCAAAAGCCAGGTAAACTTTGTGTAACATTTTCCCTTCAACTGCCCGGTTGGGCTTATTATATCATTGAATTCAGGGTGCGTGTCTAAACTGAAGTGTTATAATTATTCCAGAATGCTTTTACGAGGCGCTAAAATGGATACCACGATTCACAAGGTCGATTCCAAATCGCATCTACTGGAATCTACCGACCAGGACTATAACCTCTGGGCGCTGCTGCGGCAGACGCGGGATGCAATGGTCAAAGCCAGGGACAGAGAACTGGAAAAACACGGTTCATCGACAATTCAAGCTGCTGTCTTATTCACCATCCAGGACATCGGGCCGGAAGCAACACCGGCGGAGATTTCCCGCAGGATGGTACGCGAACCACACTCGATCTCAGGGCTACTGAGCCGCATGGAGAAACAGGGTCTGATCAAACGGGTCAAAGACCTGCCGAAAAAAAACATGGTGCGGGTGACACTGACTGCCAAGGGTAAGGAAGCATACGAATATTCCACCCAGCGTGCTGCGATGTACGAAATCATGTCGGTACTCGG
>JAQTOJ010000277.1 GCA_028713395.1 Dehalococcoidales bacterium
CTTATGCCGCTTTTTGCCAGCCGCACTCTTTCCACCACCAGCGGTTCCGCCTGCGTCAGCCGGGTAAGCTCCTGCCACTCTTTTGTTATCATTTTATTCAACCCCTTGGCTTTGCTTATTAATTATATTAATCTTTTTTACTGTGTTTATTAATTATATTAATGTATCATTTAATTTTTGTCAAGACCCCCCTATAAATAAACCAAACAACAAATTATTAAAAATTAGGCTGCTCTTCCCATTTGCGGTAATTCTGGATAATCATTACAATTGAGTTAGTTGAGGTATTCCGCAGGGGAGGTGGGGTAAACGTGAAAATTACCAAATATATCATCCTTTTGTTCACATTGGTGGGGCTGGTATGGTCCGGCGCCGGTAAATCTACGGTCATGGCTGCCGGTGAATCCGTTAAATATAAAAACGTCCACATCTGGGTGAACCCGGAATACGACAATCCGCGTCTCCTCGTCATGATGCAGGGACAACTGGATGGTGTTACAGCGCCGGCCACCGTCACCTTTTTAGTACCGACCACCGCGGAAATGTATTCCGCCGGCTCCATCGATGCCGATGGCAAATATACCGGCGGCCCCCCTGATAGAGTTGCCTCGTCCGTCAGCGGCTGGGATCAAATCAGTTACACCGTCAATTCCGATACCTTCCGGGTAGAATACTATGACGCCATTATCCAGGGCTTGCCGGATAAGACCATCGATTATCAATTCCGTACTCTAAATCCCATTTCACAACTGACCTTCCTCATTCAAGAGCCCTTGAAATCCGGGAACTATACCGTAGTCCCGGCGGGGAACGTCTCCAGGGACTCGGAAAATTTCACTATCCATACCTATTCCTATCCCACAATCGATAGCCAGTCTCCCCTGGAATTCAAAATAACCTACACCAAAGCCGATAATATCCCCTCGTTAACCGGCGCTACTACCACCGCCGCAACTGCCGGTACGTCGGGTGGGTCTACCTCTCCCCTGCTATTTGTCATTCCTTTTGTGCTTATCATCGGGGTGATCGGGGTGCTCTGGTATAGCACCAATCAAAAAAAGCACCGGAAGAAAGCCGCGCCGCAACCGGTAAAAGCCAAAGCTGCTAACGGAACTACCGGCACGAAACCGAAAAATATCTTCTGCCCGGAATGCGGTGAACCAAACCCCGGCACCAAGTTCTGCCCGAACTGCGGCACGAAACTATAGTCAGTAAAACACTAGACTGTCGGGACTATGCCCCGATTTGTAAACCCATCCATATTCCCGTTTTAGTGCCACATGTCTCCCTCCTTAAGTAAGGAGGGATGAAGGGAGATTTGATAGCAATAGATAATCCACCCCCTCTATCTCTTCCGTATAATTTCTCTCCCGGTGATGATTGAATTTACTAGCACATTTGTATTACAATATTCCTCGGTAGGTGAAAAATATGCCTCTTGACGCCATCGTTGTAAAAGGTGCCCGCGAGCACAACCTGAAGAATATCGATATTACCATCCCCCGTGATAAGCTGGTGGTCATCACCGGTGTTTCCGGTTCCGGGAAAAGCTCTCTGGCTTTTGATACCATTTACGCCGAGGGTCAGCGCCGCTATATGGAATCCCTCTCCGCTTACGCCCGCCAGTTTCTCGGTAGAATGGAGAAACCGGATGTCGATTATATTGAAGGACTGAGCCCCGCTATTTCCATCGACCAAAAAGGAGTGGGCAAAAATCCCCGTTCCACCATGGGCACGATCACGGAAATCTACGATTACCTGCGTTTGCTGTTTGCCCGGGTGGGTCATCCCCACTGCCCGCAATGCGGTCGGGAAATCACCAGCCAGACCGTGGAGCAGATTGTGGATACCGTAAAAGGCTTCCCCAACGGTTCCCGCATTCTGGTACTGGCGCCGCTGGTGCGCGATCGGAAGGGCGAATATACCGCCATCTTCGATGACCTGCGCAAACAGGGGTATGTGCGGGTTCGCGTGGATAAGGTCATCAAAGAACTCTCCGAACAGTTCAATCTGGAAAAAACCAAAAAACACACCATCGAGGTGGTAGTGGACAGGCTGGTCATTGGGCAAAGCGATAGCCAGAGCCGCCTGGCGGATTCCGTGGAAACCGCCCTGAAACTCGGCGGCGGCATCGTCCTCATTTCCGTCATTGACGGCGAAGAGCATCTTTTCTCTGAACAATTCGCCTGCGTGCATTGCGAACTCAGTATCGGCGAAATCGCCCCCCGCACCTTCAGCTTCAACACCCCTTACGGGGCTTGTCCCGCTTGCACCGGATTAGGATTCAAACTGGAATTCGATCCCGATCTCGTGATCCCGGATAAATCTCTTTCCATTTCTCAGGGCGGCATTCGCCCTTACGCCACGCAGTACTGGTTCTTCTACCGTTTGGAGGAAAGCGCCCGGCAGCATGGGTTTTCCCTCAGCACCCCCATTAAAAACCTGAAAAAAGAACAACTGGAATATGTCCTTTACGGCGAAAACCGGGAAAAACGCATTTACCGCAACCGTTTCGGGC
>JAQTOJ010000278.1 GCA_028713395.1 Dehalococcoidales bacterium
GAATTTACGCTTGTCGGTGGAGAAATAGCGATAGGCGACATCGATGGTAATGCCCTGCTCACGCTCGGCCTTGAGACCATCGGTCAGCAGAGCCAGATCGATCTGGCCGCCGGTGGTGCCAACTTTCAGGGAATCGCGTTTCACGGCCGCGAGTTGATCCTCATAGATCATCCTGGTGTCATGCAGCAGCCGGCCAATGAGGGTGGACTTGCCATCATCAACCGACCCGCACGTCAGAAAACGGAGCAACTCCTTTTTCTGATGGCGCTCGAGGTAGGATTGGATGTCTTCGGTGGTTAAATCTGCTTGTTGCATGGTTGGAATGTGATTACAATATAATTGTGGTGGTCAAGCTGATTCAAATTGGCAATTCCAAAGGGATTCGCATTCCCAAGGCGATTCTTAAACAGGCGGGCTTGGAGAAAGAGGTCAAACTTCGCCTGGAGGGCCAGCAGATCATCATTGAAACCGCCCGAAAGAAAAAACCACGCGAGGGTTGGGAAGAAGCTTTCAAAAAAGCCATCGCTGAACACGGCAACGAGTTGACGGAAGAAGACAAGGAATGGCTCGATGCCCCAATTGATGCCACCCCGGATGAGTGGAAATGGTGATCTCCCAATACGATGTTTACCTGGTTCCGCTTGATCCCGCGGCCGGAAGCGAGCTGAGAAAGACTCGACCATGCGTCATCGTTTCGCCAGATGCGGTTAATCGCTTTGTGCGCACCGCCCTGATTTCGCCGCTGACTTAGACGGACAAAGGCTGGCCCTCGCGGGTGCCGTGTAAGGTTGCCGGGCATCCTGGCGCTGTCGCCTTGGAACAAATGCGCTGCGTCGATCGTTCCCGTCTCCTCAAGCACGTCGGCCGCATGGACATCGCCGCGCAGCAGGCCATTTCGCAAACGCTGGTTGAGATGTTCAGTTAAGAGTCTCATAATCAAAAGTAGCCCTCCCGTTTTTTCTGCTCCATCGACGCGGCTTCGTCATGGTCGATCATGCGGCCCTGGCGCTCGGAATTCTTTGCCAGGAGCATTTCCTGAATAATCTCGGGTAACGTCGTGGCGGTGCTTTCGATGGCGCCGGTCAAGGGATAGCAACCCAGGGTACGGAACCGCACGACCTTCGTCTCCGGCTTCTCGCCGGGCAGGAGACGCATGCGGTCGTCATCCACCATGATCAGATTACCATCGCGCCGGACAACCGGCCGGGGAGCGGCAAAATAGAGCGGAACAATGGGGATGTTCTCCAGATGAATGTATTGCCAGACATCCAGCTCCGTCCAGTTTGAGAGGGGAAAAACGCGGATGGATTCCCCTTTGTTCACTTTGCCATTGTAAAGGTTCCACAATTCCGGCCGCTGATTCTTCGGATCCCACTGATGCAAACGATCACGGAATGAATAGACGCGCTCTTTGGCCCGGGATTTTTCCTCATCCCTCCGGGCGCCGCCAAACGCGGCGTCGAAGCCGTATTTATTCAGGGCCTGCTTAAGCCCCTGGGTCTTCATGATGTTCGTGTACTTGTTGGAACCATAATCGAAGGGGTTGACCCCCTGTTCGCGTGCCTCCTCATTGACATACACGATGAGCTGGAAGTCGTTGTCCTTACAATATTTATCGCGGAACGCGATCATGTCGCGAAACTTCCAGGTAGTATCCACATGCAGCAGCGGAAACGGCAGCCGGCCGGGGTAAAATGCCTTTTGGGCCAACCGCACAATGACCGAAGAATCCTTGCCGATCGAATAGAGCATCACCGGATTTTCAAATTCCGCCGCCACTTCGCGGATAATGTGAATGCTCTCGGCCTCCAACTGCTTCAGATGGGTCAGATTATAATCATGCATAAATTTTCTATATTTTTACTAGGATTGTAGGCAATTGACCTTGTGAAACAAGTCTATCAATACTCCGCCCCACGGTCATTCAGTCGGTGCGGCTACGTCCGGATCTGCTCGCCCAGTTCGCGCAGGTAGTTAAAGGAGTAAATGCCGGCGTCATGGTTGTCTGACCAGGCGAGTTTAAGGGCATAATTGCCTACCAGCTCGGCCGAGACGATGTGCATGTCGCTGGCGTAATTACCTGGCAGGACGTTGAGCAGAGGCTTTTTGGCGGCCTTTTCCGCCCGTTCTTCCTTGCATTTGGCGCAGGGGCACATGCTGCGAAGAAGAGAAAGGGTATAGACGGATATTTTTCCGTCGAGCCAGGTAATGGTAATGCCCTGGTCTTTTTTCACATCGAGTTTGGCCGGGATAACGAATGCCTGCATGGGCTGAGCATCATAGGGGCAAAAGCAAACCGCGGCGAGAGAGTCTCGCCGCGGCCGATCATACCTTTGGGTTGCGAGGCACTCGGTTATGCCAAGCCATCCCATCGCTCATATTCGATTGCCTCTTCCGCCTGAATTTTGTCCACCTGCGTGGGCAAATCAACGGCTAAAGCCAGACCGCTGGGAAAATGAATCCTCTCCCGGTTAAAAAACAGCGGCTCGATCAGGGCACAAAAGCCATCCGCACCCTT
>JAQTOJ010000279.1 GCA_028713395.1 Dehalococcoidales bacterium
GGCCCTACACGAAAGAAGATGTGCGCCGCGTGGAACCGCCTATGTTAGCCAAATGGTTTACGATCAAACCGCAGGGGTATACGGTGGCGGACAAGCTGCGATACAAAGTGGATTTCAGGCATTTCACTCTCTTGAACGATAGTTTTGAAAGCGGCTTTGATCTGATCGCCTGCCGGAATGTGATTATCTATTTTTCAGATGTCTCCCGTAACAGACTTTTCCAGCAGTTCCACCGCGCCCTCAAACCCGGCGGCATCCTCTTTTTGGGCGGTAGCGAAGTGATATTAAAACCCGCCGACTATGGTTTTGAAATGGTTTTCCCATTTTTCTATATGAAGTTGCCCGTAACCAGCAATAGAATCTAAGCGCCCGGTGAGGAGATAGAAAATGAGAAGAATATCCGTAGAATACGCCCAACTGGGGATGATTTTAGGCAGGGCCGTTTATGACGGCGCCGGACGTTTGGTGCTGGATGCCGGCACCGTGCTGGATGCCATTCACGTGCCGGTGCTTTCGCGCCTGGAAGTGCGGGAAATCATTATCCAGGATAAACGGGTGGATGATGTCATCATTATTCCTCTCCTCTCGGAAGAGATCGAAGCTAATGCCATTCGCCTGCTGCACCGTCTGATCGATTCCAACCGCGGCAAGATCGTTTCCCAGATCAGGCTGGATATGGATGAAGTCGACCGCGTGATCAAATCCATGGTACAGGGTTTCATCTCCTCGTTCATGGGCGAAATTAACGCCGAAGGTTGTCTTTCAATAGGTAATTTTGATTATGTGCATCCCGTCAAAGTGACCGGGCTTGCGCTGGTGATGGGGCAAAAGTTGGGCTTGAACAAGACCGACCTGGTGAAACTGGGCACCGCTTCTTTGCTACAGAATATCGGTTACATACAAATCCCCCAGCAAATACTGTTAACGCTGGACCCCGCCACTGAAGAAAAATCCACTGATTTCCGGACCCACCCCGAAATTGGCATTCAATTGCTGGGGCGACAGTTTGACCTGGATAAGAAAATCATGGAGGCTGTGGCGCAGCACCACGAGAAATGGAACGGCGGCGGATTCCCGGCGGGTTTGAAGAAAGAACGCATTTCGCTCTACGCCAGGATCATCGCCATCGCCGGGGCTTATCACGCGCTGGTTTCGCACCGGCGTAACCAACCCCCTCTCTCTCCGCCTGAAGCCGCAGAGTTTATCTCTGCCTACAGCGGGGAGTACTTTGACCCGGAACTAGCGGAATTATTCGTGCGCAGCATTCCATTCTATGCCAAAGGGGCCATGGTGATGCTCAGTTCGGGGGAAAGCGGTGTCGTCACCAATTCTAACATCGGCTTTATCGGCCGGCCGAATGTGCGGATTTTTTACGATCGCATGGGAAATGAACTCGATCCCCTGATCGATATCGACTTGAAGGATACCCTTTATCAGAACCGGCTGGTAAAAGAAATACTGGAAACCTGAAAAATAACCTGGAATGAGGAACTAACATGAGCGGCGGATCGCTATCGCAAGCAGAAATAGATGCTTTACTGAACAGCATGACGAGTAACGCGGCTGTAGAGAACGCAAACAAACCGAAACCTGAGGGTATACCGCTGACGGTAAAGACCGATGAGCCGGACCCGCTGCCGTTGAAAATGGAATCGCCTCCCCAGGCAACCCCGCCGAGAGCCAACAAATGGAAAAATGAAAACGTGACGAAAATCGCGGCCGGGCAGGAAGAAGAGGAACCCCGTAGCTCCATCGAACTGCTCACCACCCGTCTGGAAAATGTGGAAAAAATGGTCAGGCGGATCGATCTGTTGGAACAGCGGATCAACCAGATCAGCGGCACCATCGGCAACCTGCCGGACCAATCTAAAAACGTCAAACAAATACAAATGATCGGTGAAGAAGTAAAACAGATCTCTTCCAAACTCAAAGGCACATTAGGTTACGGCGCTTATCAGGAATTCAAGTGCGATGAGTGCGGCAGCCAGCATACCGTGGCGACCGTGCTGAAATGCACCACCTGCGGGCACCAGAACTGGCGCGGCTGGTGGCCGGCAAAAAAATAATCCTTCCCGGAGGCATAGAAATGACCACGACAGAAATGGTAATGGAGAAAACTAAAATTCACAAGCCGATATGGCGGCTGGCGGTGATGATGCTGGTGTGCTACATCATTTATTATATTCCCGTTTTCATCAGCCTCGCCGGATGGTCGGTGGACCAGACCACGCTTACCAGGCTGCACAATTTTTACGGCATCGATTTCTTTGCGTTGATCTTCTTCGTGCCGGTGGTTTACTCCGCCTATAAATACGGTATCATGTGGGCGCTGCTGGCAGCGGGCACGACCATAGTGGCGCTGCTGCCTTACAATTTCATCTTCGGCAACGGCGTGGCCACCGTGTTTCAACCCACGGCTTTTGCCATTATCCTTTGTGCCGTCGGCGCGGTAGTGGCCATGCTGCAGAGGAGCGACGAACAAAGACGCTCCAACTCTAATGAACTGGAG